>JAPLPC010000099.1 GCA_026400425.1 Hyphomicrobiales bacterium
GCAAGCCCTGCGTCTCCGGCACCGGCGCCATCCGCGTCGATTACAGCCGCGGCACCATGACCATCGGTGGCCGCAGCTTCAAGGCGGGTGACATCATCACCATCGACGGCTCCACCGGCCAGGTGCTGGCCGGGCGCCTGCCGATGATCGAGCCCGAACTGTCCGGCGAATTCTCCACCCTGATGGGATGGGCCGACAAGGTCCGCAAGCTCAAGGTCCGCGTCAACGGCGACACGCCGGAAGATGCCCGCACCGCTATCAAGTTCGGCGCGGAAGGCATCGGCCTCTGCCGTACCGAGCACATGTTGTACGCGAGATGATCCTGGCCGAGGACGAGCAGGCCCGTCGCGCCGCATTGGCAAAGCTGCTGCCGATGCAGCGTGCCGATTTCGTCGAGCTGTTCGAGATCATGCACGGGCTCCCCGTCACCATCCGTTTGCTCGATCCGCCGCTGCATGAATTCCTGCCGCACACCCAGGGCGAGATCGAGGAAGTCGCGCGCGTCATGAACACCGATCCGCGCAAGCTGGCGGACCGCGCCCGTGAACTGTCCGAGTTCAATCCGATGCTCGGCTTCCGCGGCGTGCGTCTGGCCATCGCCTATCCCGAGATCGCCGAGATGCAGGCACGCGCTCTGTTCGAGGCGGCCATCGAAGCGGCCAAGCGCACCGGCGATTCCGTCGTGCTCGAAGTGATGGTGCCGTTGATCGCCACCAAAGTGGAGTTCGATCTAATCAAGGCCCGCATCGACGCCACCGCGCAGGCCGTGATCAAGGAGACCGGCGGCAAGCTCAATTACAGCGTCGGCACCATGATCGAATTGCCGCGCGCCTGTCTGATGGCCGGCGAGATCGCGGAGACCGCCGAGTTCTTCTCGTTCGGTACCAACGATCTCACCCAGACCACCTTCGGCATCAGCCGCGACGACGCAGCGAGCTTCCTCGGCACCTATATCGCCAAGGGCATTCTCACCGTGGATCCGTTCATCTCGGTGGACCGTGACGGCGTCGGCGAGCTGGTCAAGATCGGCGTCGCCCGCGGCCGCAAGACCCGCCCGAACATCAAGGTCGGCATTTGCGGCGAACACGGCGGCGATCCTGCCTCGGTGGCGTTCTGCCATGAGATCGGCCTCGATTACGTGTCGTGCTCGCCCTACCGCGTGCCGATCGCCCGCCTCGCCGCCGCCCAAGCTGCACTCGGCAAGGAAATCGCCAGCCAAGCGTAAGCCGGCCGGATGGCCTGAGTTTGAAACGGCCGGGCGAACGCCCGGCCGTTTTTCTTGAGTGCAGCGACGCTCCGATGTCCCTCCCCCAAGCGAAGCGCAGCGGGGAGGGTGGATCGAGGCGAGCGTTCAGCGAGCATCGAGACGGGTGGGGTCTCTCCCCACGAGAGCACGTCACGCGCGGAGAGACCCCACCCGTCCTTCGCTGCGCTCAGGCCACCCTCCCCACTGCGCGGCTTCGCCGCTGGAGGGAGGGACAAGAGAAATGCAAGAGTTCCCATTTTGTTCTTGACAAAATTCCCATCGCCGCCCATCATCCGCCTGTCTCGTTCGCGAGGGGCGCTCTCATGAGGCGTCTTTGGGCGGAACGTGGATGCGGCGCCTGCGGGCGGGGGAGGACGTATCCCCCAGCACTCGGGTGGCCGAGGGTCACCGTCCGACCCCACTATGGGGGTCTGCCGCTACTGCGCGGCTGGACGTGGTGCGGGTGAAGGCAGGGAGACCTGCCGGATGGCCTCGCTGGAGGCGCCCAGTACCCGGAAGAACGGTCATTCGGCCAGAAAGAACGTCGCGGTGGCGCGCCGTAAGGCGTTGCGCGGTTTGGGCTTGCTGGCGATCCAGCTCGCACAAGCAGCGTACATAACCCACCCAACGCGCCTTGCGGCGTGCCACCTCCCCTCATGTCTGCGAGGGGAGATCTGCTCACACCTCGGACGCGCAAGCGCCGCGAGAATGCGAGAGCGTGACTGCTAGTCGGCGTCCGGATCGATCATCGCGACCGTGATCCAATGCGCCTCGAGCGCGGGCTTCTTGATGCCTTCGACCTCGATCACCGAGTTCCAGGCCGACTGGATCGACACCGCGCGCTCCGTCAAACCGACCAGACGAAATTTGCCGCGGACGCGGGCGCCGGCTTTCACCGCGCTGTTGAAGCGTACGCGATCGAAGCCGTAATTGACGCCCATGCGCGATCGCTGCACGCCCGGCATCGCATCGAAAGCCAGCGTCGAGAGCAACGACAGCGTGAGAAAGCCATGCGCGATGGTGCCGCCGAACGGGGTTTCCCTGGCGCGGTCGGGATCGACATGGATGAACTGATAATCGCGCGTGGCATCCGCAAACGTATCGATCATGGATTGATCGACCACGACCCAGTCCGACACCAGCTCATCGCCGTTCAGGAGCTTGCGATACTCCTCAAGCGGAATCAGTTTGGCGCGGATGGCCTCGAGCTGCGCGGTGGCCCGTTCTGCGTATGGCACGGTTGTCCTCGAAAGCGTTGGTGATCGTCGGATTGTCTGTAGCACAGGTTAACCGGCGAGTGCTTGCTAGCTGCCTCGCAGCCAATCCCTCATGGTGAGGAGGCGCTTCTTCAGCACCGTCTCGAACCATGAGGCCAATGGCGATTGCAACCATCCTTCGAGACGCGGTCAAGAGGCCGCTCGTCAGGATGAGGACGGAGGGTGGAGCGAACCCGTTACCAGCCTTGAACCAGGATGTTCTTGAACTGCCAGGGATCCGATGTGTCGAGCTCTTCCGGGAACAGGCCCGGGCGACCTTCGAGCGGAGTCCAGTCGGTGTAGTAACCCTTCACCGGCCCGAGATAAGGCAACTGGATTTCGAGCAGGCGCTCGAAGTCCATTTCGTCGGCTTCGACGATGCCTTCTTTCGGGTTTTCCAGCGCCCACACCATGCCGCCGAGCACGGCAGAGGTGACCTGCAGCGCGGTGGCGTTCTGATAGGGCGCGAGCTTGCGGGTTTCCTCGATGGAGAGCTGCGAGCCGTACCAATAGGCGTTGTTGTCGTGGCCGAACAGCAGCACGCCGAGTTCGTCGATGCCGTCGACGATTTCGTTCTCGTCGAGGATGTGGTGCTTCTCCTGCATCTTCGCGGCGCGGCCGAACATTTCATGCAGCGACAGCACGGCATCATCGGCGGGATGATAGGCGTAGTGGCAGGTTGGGCGATACACGGCCTTGCCCGATGCGTCGCGCACGGTGAAGTAATCCGAGATCGAGATCGACTCGTTGTGGGTGACGAGGAAACCGTATTGCGCGCCGCGGGTCGGGCACCAGGTACGCACGCGCGTATTGGCGCCGGGCTGCATCAGATAGATCGCAGCGCCGCAACCGGCTTCGTGGGTCTTGGCATTCTCGGGCATCCACTTCTCGTGGGTGCCCCAGCCGAGTTCGGACGGCTGCACGCCTTCCGACAGAAAACCTTCCACCGACCAGGTGTTGACGAACACGTCCGGATCTTTCGGATTCTTGGAACGCTGGGTGTCGCGCTCGGCGATGTGGATGCCTTTGATGCCGGCCTGGCGCATCAGGTCGGCCCATTCGCCCTTGGTCTTCGGCTTCGGCGCATTGAGCTTGAGGTCGGAGGCGACATTCAGCAGCGCCTGCTTGACGAAGAACGACACCATGCCCGGATTGGCGCCGCAGCAGGACACCGCCGTGGTCGAACCGGCTGGACGCGCCTTCTTGGCGGCCAGCGTGTTCTCGCGCAGCGCGTAGTTCGAGCGTGCTTCCGGGCCCTTGGTCGAGTCGAAATAGAAACCGAGCCAGGGTTCATTGACCGTGTCGATATAGAGCGCACCAAGCTCGTTGCAGAGCTCCATGATGTCGGTGGAGCCGGTATCGACCGAGAGATTGACGCAGAAACCCTGACCGCCGCCTTCGGTGAGCAGCGGCGTCAGCAGTTCGCGGTAGTTCTCCTTGGTCACGCCCTGCTGGATGAAGCGCACATTGTGCTGCTCGCAATGCGCCTTGCGGCCTTCGTCCTTTGGATCGATCACGGTGACGCGCGACTTGTCATAGTCGAGATGGCGCTCGATCAGCGGCAGCGTGCCTTTGCCAATGGAGCCGAAGCCGATCATGACGATGGGGCCGGTAATCTTCGCGTAGATCTGCGAGGGGATGGTCATCAGCAAGTCACTCCGAGGCTGAATAGATACACAAGAACGGCTCCGCCGTTCGCGGAGCCTTGGGTTGAACTAGATCGCGCGACGTTTCGCCGTCACTTCGATTTCGATTTTCATCTCCGGCTTGTAGAGCCCGGCGACCACGAGCAGCGTTGCGGCCGGGCGGATCTCGCGGAGATGTTCACCGGTCACCGCGAACACCTTGTCGGCGTCGCGGGCGTCGGTGATGTAGTAGACAGCGCGCACGATGTCGGCCATAGCAAAGCCGGCCTCGGTCAATGCGCCTGCGATGGTCTTGAAGCAGTTCTGTGTCTGCGCCGTGACATCGGCGGGCAGGGTCATGGTGGTGTAATCGTAGCCAGTGGTGCCGGCAACGAAGCAGAAATCGCCATCGACAACCGCGCGGCTGTAACCGGCAGTTTTCTCGAACGGCGATCCCGTGGAAATGAGTTTACGGGTCATGGCGTGGCCCTCCGACGGGGAGGCTGACGGGAGGAAAGCCGGCTTCTGCTCCCTCTCCCGCGCTTGCGGGGGAGGGAAAAAGATCAGATATGATACGTCCGCAGCGGCGGGATGCCGTTGAAGGCGACGGCCGAATAGGTGGACGTATACGCCCCGGTGCCTTCGATCAGCAGCTTGTCGCCGATCTCCAGCGTAATCGGCAGCGGATACGGGGCCTTTTCGTACAGCACGTCGGCCGAATCGCAGGTCGGGCCGGCGAGGATGCAGGGCGCCATGTCGGCGCCGTCATGCGGCGTTCGGATCGCATAGCGGATCGATTCGTCCATCGTCTCGGCGAGGCCGCCGAACTTGCCGATGTCGAGATAAACCCAGCGATTGTCGTCCTCGTCGCTCTTCTTCGAGATCAGCACCACTTCGGTCTCGATGATCCCGGCATTGCCGACCATGCCGCGGCCGGGCTCGATGATGGTTTCCGGGATCGCATTGCCGAAATGCTTGCGCAGCGCGCGAAAGATCGAGCGGCCATATTGCAGGACCGGCGGAACGTCTTTGAGATACTTGGTCGGGAAGCCGCCACCCATATTGACGAGGGTGAGGTTGATGCCGCGCTCGGCGCAATCACGGAACACCGACGACGCCATCGCCAGCGCGCGATCCCACGCCTTCACCTTGCGCTGCTGCGAGCCGACATGGAAGGAGATGCCGACCGGCTCGAGGCCGAGACGCCGGGCGAGATCGAGCACCTCGACGGCCATTTCCGGATCGCAGCCGAACTTGCGCGACAGCGGCCATTCGGCGCCGGCGCAGTCATACAGAATGCGGCAGAACACTTTGGCGCCAGGTGCTGCGCGCGCGATCTTCTCGACTTCCGGCGCGCAGTCGACGGCGAACATGCGGATGCCGAGCGTTGCGGCGCGCGCGATGTCGCGTTCCTTCTTGATGGTGTTGCCATAGGAGATGCGATCCGGTGTCGCACCGGCAGCGAGCGCCATCTCGATTTCCGCGACGGTGGCGCAATCGAAGCACGAGCCCATGGAGGCCAGCAGCGACAGCACTTCTGGCGCCGGATTGGCCTTCACCGCATAGAACACGCGGCTGTCGGGCAGGGCCTTCGCAAAGGTCTGGAAGTTGTCTTTGACGACGTCGAGATCGACGACGAGGCAGGGTTCGGTATCGAGGCCGTCGTTACGGCGGGCGCGGAGGAATTCCTGGATACGTTCGGTCATAGCACTCTCCCGACGCCCTCAGCGACGAGGGACGCAAAAAGCAAAATGATGTCGGATCCTCGCTTTCGACGGCATCACGCGATGGAGGCGCGACGAGTCAAACCGCTCGAATCAAACTGTGCTGCCGTGGATTGGTTGGGAATTTCCCGCCCGCACACCTGGCAATGAAGGACAAGCCTTTTCAGTAGCCCGCGCCGGCGTTGGACTGCCGGTAGAGACCAAAAAAGCCCGATCCGTCGTTGCTTTAAGTCGCGTCCCCCGTTGAGAACGAGGTGCGCCGGTTCGCCTCCGGCTGCCAGTCACGGTTGCAAGGAGCAAAGTCGCCTTCAACGGCATCCCTGGAGAGAGATGCTGGCCTCTCGCAAAATCCCGCGAACGACCCTCGGCTTCTTCGTCCCTTGGCGGCTGTCCGGCCTCTTGTCCGGATACCTACCGACTGACACACGACCACAGGCACGTGCGAAATTGGGCAAGACCGCAAATAGGTTCTTTGCACCCCCTCCGCAACACCTTTTTTGGGTTGAGAGACGATTTCATCGACGCCCGCCCGCGGCGTTGCAAACAAGACGCAGTGAGCCGTGCGAAGATGAACGAACGTAACCCGACGGGCGTTTGCGCCTAGCCGGCTAGCGGTTGCGACAATTCCTTGACGGTAATGTGAAGTATCGAAATGGCTCGCAAGGCGCCTCGTCGGGCCGGCTTCTTTGTCTTCATTGCGAGAGGTTCATGCCGCGCTTTCAGCCCAGCTCCGCGTCGCCTCGGCGTCGCGGCCCGGCGGCGTGCCGAACATGCGGCCATACTCACGCGTGAATTGCGAGACGCTCTGATAGCCGACAGCAAAGGCGGCGCTGCTGGCGGTGGCGCCGTCCGACATCATCAGCCGCCGCGCCTCGATCAGCCGTAACTGCTTCTGAAATTGCCGGGGCGACAGCGACGTCACGCTGCGGAAATGTTCGTGGAAGGATGAAGGGCTCATGCCGGCTGCGGCCGCGAGGCGCTCCACCGGCAGCTGCTGCGTGAATTCATGCCGCAGGATGGTCACGGCCTTTGTGATCCGCTGCACATGGCTGTCCGGCCAGCCGAGCCGTCGGATCGCTGAGCCATGACGGCCGGTCAGCAGCCAGTAATGCAGTTCGCGCACCAGCTGGCCATGCAGCACCGGCACCGATTCCGGGCGATCCAGCAGCCGCATCAGCCGCAGCGCGGCGTCGCTGACCTCAGTATCGGTCGGCGCATAGCGGATGGCCGAGCCATCGACGCCGGGCGTGGCCTTCATTTGCAACGACAGCTCGGCGATCACGGCGGGATCGAGATGCATCACCAGCGACACATAGGGCGCATCGGCGCTGGCGCGGACGATCTGGCTGACCGTCGGTACATCGACGGTGATCAGCATGCTGTCACCCGCATTGAGCGTCAGGGTCTTGGTGCCGACCGTTACCTGCTTCGCGCCCTGAAGGACCAGGCACACCAGCGGGTGGAAAATGGCGTGGATCAGTCCACCGGGCTCGGCCACGCGGATCACCGTGAGGCCGGGGACGGGCGTTTGGGCAAGGCCGGCCGTGTCGCCATGGGCGTCCACATAGCGGCGGATTGCATTCAGCAAGGTGTCAGACATGCGGGCACCATAACCCGGTTTGGGCGGCAATGGGTGGGATTCGGAGGATTGGGCAAAAAGCGCCGAGGTTCCGGTAACGACGGTTGGGGGCGCCAGCGATACGTCAGGGCACTCTGACATCCCGCAAGGAGTTGCCCCATGACCATCACCCCAACCAAGATTTCTCTCATCACCGGCGCTAGCCGGGGCCTTGGCCGCAATACGGCGCTGGCCATCGCCCGCCACGGCGGCGACGTCGTCATCACCTATCAGAGCCGCGCCGAGGATGCGCAGGCGTTGGTCGCCGAGATCGAGGCCACGGGCCGCAAGGCCGTGGCCCTGCAACTCGACACCGGCGATGTCGCGGCGTTTCCAGATTTTGTCGCCCGGCTGCGCGCCGCACTGACGGCAACCTTTGACCGCGACGCTTTCGATCATCTGATCAACAATGCCGGTCATGGCGATTATGCGTCGCTGGTCCAAACCACCGAAGCGTCCTTCGACCGGCTAGTGAATGTCCACCTCAAGGGCGTCCTTTTCCTCACCCAGGCGCTGCTGCCAATGATGGTCGATGGCGGCCGCATCGTGAATTTGTCGTCCGGCCTGACGCGCATGACACTGCCGGGCTATGGTGCCTATTCGGCCATGAAAGGCGCGGTCGAGGTGCTGACGCGCTATCTGGCACAGGAGCTTGGAGGGCGCGGGATTGCCGTCAACACGGTGGCACCGGGCGCGATCGAAACCGATTTCGGCGGCGGCGCGGTGCGCGACAATGCCGACATCAACAATCACATCGCCAGCATCACAGCGCTCGGCCGTGTCGGCGTGCCCGACGATATCGGGCCGATGATTGCCAGTCTGCTGTCGGAGGATAATCGCTGGATCAATGCGCAGCGCATCGAGGTCTCGGGCGGTCAGGGGCTCTGATCGGACCGCGATTTGATGGGTGGGCCCGCTTGGCGTTGCCCGCCCATCAGAATGCGTCTCAGCCGCGGCGGGTGAACGGCTCGATGCGGGCGGCGGTGCGCAGGAAGGCGGCCATCACGGCGACGCCAGACAGGAACAGCACGGCCTGCAGAATATGCTCGCCGGTGGTGTCGAGGCCGAACAGGATCGACAGCGCCCAGCCGCCCGCGAAAGCCGCGCCAAAAACTTCGGCGCCAATCAGGATCGCCGCCGAAATGACGGTGATGACGCTGGGCCAGTAAATGCGGCGAGGGCCGGCGGAAGTGGTCATGGTCGATAAGGTCCTGTTTCGGGCCGCAATCTAACCAAAAAGCCCGCTGCGGCAAGCGCTAGCTTTCTGCTGACGGGTTTCCGGGCCGTGATCCGGCATCGGGTCCGCTTGAAACCGCAATGGAAGGCCCAAAAAAGCCCCATGCATGGTATAGCTCAGCGCATGATTTGGGTTGCAAAACAGGATTTATGATGTCGGACACGCAGGTTTCGCTGGTTGCGTCGATCGGTCTCGAAAACTCCCTTCTCAAGACCAATCCTTTGCTCGCGCCGTGGCAGACCCCGTTCGAAACCCCGCCTTTCGATCAGATCCAGCCCGAGCATTTCATGCCGGCTTTCGAGCAGGCCTTTGCCGATCACTTGCCGATCACGCCGGCGAGATCGCCGCCATCGTCAATGATCCCGCGGTTCCCGATTTCGCCAATACGATCACGGCGCTGGAGCGCTCCGGCAAGTTGCTCTCGAAAGTGGCGTCGGTGTTCTACGACCTCGTTTCCGCGCATTCGAATCCGGCGATCCTGGAGATCGACAAGGACGTGTCGCTGCGGATGGCGCGGCACTGGAATCCGATCATGATGAATGCGGTGCTGTTCGGCCGTATCGCAGCCCTGCGCGACAATGCGGCCAGCCTGCATCTGAAACCCGAGCAGGCGCGGCTGCTGGAGCGGACCTATACCCGCTTCCATCGCGCCGGCGCCGGCCTCGATGACACCGCCAAGGCACGGATGGCCGAGATCAACGAGCGGCTCGCCCATCTCGGCACGACCTTCAGCCATCATCTGCTCGGCGACGAGCAGGGCTGGTCGATGGAGCTCGGCGAGGGCGACCTCGAAGGGCTCAGTGAAAGCTTCGTCGCTTCGGCAAAAGCCGCAGCAAACGAGCGCGGCAAGCCCGGCAAGATCATCGTCACCACCTCGCGCTCGTCGATGGAGCCGTTCCTGCAAAGCTCGTTGCGGCGCGATCTGCGCGAGAAGGCCTATACGGCTTTCATTCAGCGCGGCAATAACGGCGATGCCAACGACAACAATGCGATCATCGTCGAGATCCTGGCATTGCGCGAGGAGAGCGCGAAACTGCTGGGCTATCCGACCTTCGCCGCCTATCGGCTGGAGGACTCGATGGCGAAGACGCCGGAGGCGGTGCGCAATCTGCTGGATCGTGTCTGGAAGCCCGCACGTGCCCGTGCGCTCGCCGATCGCGATGCGTTGCAGGAACTGATCACGGAGGAGGGCGGCAATTTCAAACTGGCCGCCTGGGATTGGCGTCACTATGCCGAGAAGCTGCGGCAGCGCCGTGCCAATTTCGACGACGCGGCGATCAAGCCTTATCTCGCCCTCGACAACATGATCGCCGCTCAGTTCGACGTCGCGACCAGATTGTTCGGCGTCACCTTCCATGAGCGCAAGGATGTGCCGGTGTGGCACCCCGATGTGCGCGTCTGGGAGGTCAAGGATAGCAAGGGTGAACACAAGGCGCTGTTCTATGGCGATTACTTTGCACGCGCATCGAAGCGTTCGGGCGCCTGGATGACCTCGCTGCGCGATCAGCAGAAGCTCGATGGCGACACCGCGCCGCTGGTGCTCAATATCTGCAACTTCGCCAAGGGCACGGACGACCAGCCATCGCTGCTGTCGCCGGACGATGCGCGCACGCTGTTTCACGAATTCGGCCACGGGCTGCACGGCATGCTGTCCAACGTGACCTATCCATCGCTGTCGGGCACCTCGGTGTTCACCGATTTCGTCGAACTGCCATCGCAGCTCTACGAGCACTGGCAGGAGCGGCCCGAGGTACTGCAGAAATTCGCCAGGCACTATCAGACCGGCGAAGCATTGCCGGACGATCTCTTGAAGCGTTTCATTGCCGCGCGAAAATTCAACCAGGGCTTTGCCACGGTGGAATTCGTGTCCTCTGCGCTGATCGATCTCGAATTCCACACCCAGCCGGCATCGGCTTCGGCGGATGTCGCTGCCTTCGAGAAGAAGGTGCTGGACGGCATCGGCATGCCCGAGGAGATCGCACTGCGTCACCGGCCCACCCAATTTGCTCACATCTTCTCCGGCGATCACTACGCGTCCGGCTATTACAGCTATATGTGGTCGGAAGTGATGGACGCCGATGCGTTCGGCGCGTTCGAGGAAGCCGGCGACATTTTTGACCCCGCCACTGCCAAGCGGCTGCATGACGACATCTATTCGTCAGGCGGCTCGGTCGATCCGGAAGCGGCCTATGTCGCCTTCCGTGGCCGTGCTCCTGAGGCTGATGCGCTGCTGCGGCGGCGCGGGTTGCTGGATGCGGCGTGAGGCTGCTTGAGGTGAATAACGTGATCCGACGTCTGATTGGACTTTTCACGCTGCTGGCGGTGTCGTTCGGCGGCATCGCCGCCGCTATAGCGCATCCCCACGTCTTCGTCGCTGCGCGGAGCGAGATGCTCTACGCCCCCGACGGCACCATCACCGGCGTGCGCCATGCATGGACGTTCGACGACATGTTCTCGACCTATGCGCTGCAGGGCCTGGCAAGCAAGACGCCGGGTATCTATACGCGCGAGGATCTGGCGCCGTTGGCGCAAACCAATGTGGAGTCGCTGAAGGAATATGCCTTCTTCACCTTCGCCAAGGCAGACGGCAAGAAACAGCGCTTCAACGATCCCGTCGATTACTATCTGGAAAAGACCGATACCGGCCTGACCCTGCATTTCACGCTGCCGTTCAAGGCACCCTTCAGCACCAAGCAACTGGTGCTCGAAGTGTATGATCCCTCCTACTTCATCGATTTCAGTCTGGAGAAGACGGATCCGATCAAGCTCGTGGGCGCGCCCGCGTCGTGCAAGATGGGCATCCAGCGCCCGTCCGATGGCGGTGCGGCCAAGGCGCAGACCATGAATGAAGACACCTTCATGAACGGCGACAACAGTAATTTCGGCGCGATGTTCGCCAACAAGGTGACGGTGGACTGCCCATGATACGCGGATCGATCGCAACCCTCTCCGCCGTCATTGCGAGGAGCACTCGCGACAAAGCAATCCAGTCTTCGCTTTTGGCCTCTGGATTGCCGCGTCGCTTCGCTCCTCGCAATGACGGGGAGAGGATGCCGCGCAGTGCTGCGCTGCTGTGTTGCGCGCTGCTGTTACCTTTATTGATCGCCGACGCCTCGCTGCATCACGCCCTTGCGCAAAATCCATTCGGCGCCCCGAAAGGCGTGCCGGACAGCCAGGTCGGTGGCATCATCGGCTGGCTGCTTGCCAAGCAGTCCGAATTCTACCGCGCGATATCGGCGACCATCCGCGCTGCCAAGTCCGACGGCAGCGCGGTGTGGACGCTGCTGGGTATCTCGTTTCTCTACGGCATCTTTCACGCTGCCGGTCCTGGCCATGGCAAGGCGGTGATCTCGTCCTACCTCGTTGCCAATGAGGAGACCGCCAGGCGCGGCATCGTTTTGTCCTTCGTCTCGGCGCTGATGCAGTCGCTGGTCGCGGTCTTGATCGTCGGGATCGGTGCCTGGCTGCTGAACGTCACGGCGCGGACCATGTGCAGCACCGAACGCGTGGTGGAGATCGCGAGCTACGGCCTGATCGCCGCCTTCGGCGCGCGGCTGGTCTGGATCAAGGGGCGGGGCTTCCTGCGCGCGCTGCGGCCATCGCTGGCATCGGCCGGACCGCAACTGGCCGTGGCGCATGCAACGGCGCACGCCCATAGCCACGGCCATGCTCACGGCCACGACGATCACCAACATCGTCACGATCACGGCCGGGCGCAGGCTCACGCCCACACGGCCCACGCGGAAGCCCACGCTCATGCCCCCGTCGATGCGCACGGTCACGGGCATCATCATGCCCATGACGAACATTGCGATCACTGTGGCCATTCCCATGGCCCGACCCCGGATCAGCTCGCCGGCCCCGGCGGCTGGACGCGCGGATTGTCGGCGGTGCTGACCGTCGGCATCCGTCCATGTTCCGGCGCGATCCTGGTGCTGGTCTTCGCGCTGGCCCAGGGCTTGTTCTGGGCCGGCATCGCAGCCACCTTCGTGATGGGCCTCGGCACCGCCATCACGGTTGCGACCATCGCGGTCATCGCGGTCTCGGCCAAGGGGCTGGCGTTGCGCCTGGTCGGCAGCCGCGACGGCTCCGGCGCATTGATCATGCGCGGCATCGAGTTGGGTGCTGCGGCAATTGTGCTCGTGTTCGGGGTCGGCCTGTTGCTCGGCTATCTCGGCACCGAGCCGGTAAGGTGTTTCTAGAGCCTGATCCCGATGGCGGTCGGTTGTTCGTATCGGACCACGCGCACACAGACCGAGACCAAACGGACAGAAACATTGACAAGATCAGCCCGAAGCGCGAAGCCAGCGGCATCATGACGGACGCCATTCCCCTCGCCAATGCCCCGCTCGCCCTTGCCGATTTGCCGGAGCGCGTCGGTGTGCTGCTCGTCAATCTGGGGACGCCGGATACGGCCGACGCCAAAGGCGTCCGGGTCTACCTCAGGGAATTTCTGTCCGATCCGCGCGTCATCGAAAATCAGGGGCTGCTCTGGAAAGTGGTGCTCAACGGCATCATTCTGAACACCCGCCCGCGCAAGAAAGCCAAGGACTATCTCAAGATCTGGAACACGGAGAAGAACGAGTCTCCGCTGAAGACGATCACCCGCGCACAATCCGACAAACTGGCGGCCGCGCTCGGCGGCCACACCCATCTCGTGGTGGATTGGGCGATGCGCTACGGCAACCCATCGATCCGCTCGCGGATCGCCGAACTGACGAAGCAGGGCTGCGACCGCATCCTCATCGTGCCGCTCTATCCGCAATACTCCGCGGCGACGTCGGCGACCGTTTGCGACGAGGCGTTTCGCGTCCTGTCCGACATGCGCGCGCAGCCGACGCTGCGGGTGACGCCGCCTTATTACGACGACCCGGAACATATCAATGCGCTCGCCGTCTCGATCGAAAAACATCTGGCGACGCTGGATTTCGTCCCAGAGCTGATCGTGGCCTCGTTCCACGGCATGCCGCAGAAATACATCGACAAGGGCGACCCGTATCAGGCGCAATGCATCGCGACCACCCGGGCCCTGCGCAAGCGGCTCGGGCCGGATGCGCCGAAGCTGCTGCTGACATTCCAGTCGCGGTTCGGGTTCGATCAGTGGCTCAAGCCCTATACGGACAAGACCATCGAGCAACTGGCGAAAGACGGCGTCAAGCGCATCGCCGTCGTCATGCCCGGCTTCTCCGCGGACTGTCTGGAGACGCTCGAAGAGATCGCGCAGGAGAATTGCGAGATCTTCCTGCACAATGGCGGCGAGCAGTTTTCTGCGATCCCGTGCCTGAACGACAGTGACGAAGGCATGGATGCGATCCGCCAGCTCGTGCTACGCGAATTGCAGGGCTGGATCTAGGATCGCGGCCACACACGTCTGTTCGGGCGCGGCGAGCGATCCAGTCTTTGCGCATGTGGCTTGCCGAATGGCTGCGTCGCTTCGACCGCTGAAATAACGGGTCCTCGCTTTTCCCGGCGTCGAACCCTAAACTCCCCGCGAACGACAAAACGGCGAGGCGCGACGCATCGCGCATCCATTTTGCCGCAGGGAGACACCGATGTCCGGGTTCGATATTCTCGTCATTGCCATCGCCGTTCTGATCATCCTCACGCTGTTTGCAGGCGTCAAGACGGTGCCGCAGGGCTTTGACTGGATCGCCCGGCCTCAATCTCATCATCCCCTATTTCGATCGCGTCGGCCGCAAGGTGAACATGATGGAGCAGGTGATCGAGATTCCCGAACAGGAAGTCATCACCATGGACAACGCCACCGTCGGTGTCGACGGCGTCGCGTTCTACCAGGTGTTCGATGCGGCCAAAGCGAGCTACGAAGTCTCCAATCTGCAGCAGGCGATCGTCGTGCTGACTTGACCAATATCCGTTCGGTGATGGGTTCGATGGATCTCGACAAGATGCTGTCGCACCGCGACGAGATCAACGAACGACTGTTGCGCGTCGTCGATGCCGCAGTGGCGCCGTGGGGCATCAAGGTCAACCGCATCGAGATCAAGGACATCGCGCCGCCCGCCGATCTGGTGGAAGCGATGGGTCGCCAGATGAAGGCCGAGCGCGTCAAGCGTGCCGAGATCCTGCAGGCCGAAGGCCAGCGGCAGTCGGAGATCCTGCGGGCCGAAGGTGCGAAGCAGGGCCAGATTCTGCAGGCCGAAGGCCGTCGCGAAGCCGCCTTCCGCGACGCAGAGGCACGCGAGCGGTCGGCCGAAGCCGAAGCGCGGGCGACCCAGATGGTCTCCGAGGCCATTTCCAAGGGCGACGTCGCGGCGCTGAACTACTTCATCGCCGAAAAGTATATCAAGGCGTTCGGTCAACTCGCTGAATCGCCAAACCAGAAGGTGATCATGTTGCCGGTCGAAGCCATGAGCATGCTCGGCTCGCTGGCCGGCATCGGCGAGATCGCCAAGGCGACGTTCGGTGAGCAGGCTGCGGCGACGCAGGCCGCACGCCGCGCCGGTTCGGTGCCGCCGACCACGCCACCGCGGGCTTAAGGATCACGCCATGGCTGAGATGTTCGTGATGCTCGGCAGCTGGAACTGGCTGATTGTCGGCGTGCTGCTGATGGCGCTGGAATTGCTGGCGCCCGGCATCTTCCTGTTCTGGCTCGGCCTCGCGGCGTTCCTCGTCGGCATGCTGTCCTTCCTCGTCTCGCCGCGCTGGCAGTGGCAGATGCTGCTGTTCGCGGTGTTCGCCGCCGCCGCAGTGCCGATCTGGCGCCGCGTCGCGCAACAGAACCCCGGCGCCAATCCGAACCCGTTCCTGAACCGCCGCAGCGATGCGCTGGTCGGTCGCGTGTTCACGCTGGATCGCCCCATCGTCGATGGCGCCGGCATCGTTCGTGTCGACGACACGGTCTGGCGGGTCAGCGGGCCGGATGTGGCCGCCGGCACGAAAGTGAAGATCGTGCAGGCGGATGGCGCGAGTTTGACGGTGGATGTGGCGTAAGCGTCCAACCGATCTTCCGCGACAGCCTTACGCCACGCCGGCGCGTAGCAGATCGTGCAGATGCACGATGCCCACGGGCTTCTTGTTGTCGGTCACCAGCACCGCGGTGATCTTCGCTGTGTTGAGAAGCTCAAGCGCTTCGCCGGCGAGCAGATCGCGGCTGATGGTCTTGGGGTTTTTCGTCATCACCTCGTCGACTGACACCGTCATCAGATCGGCGCGCATATGGCGACGCAAGTCGCCGTCGGTCACGATGCCGACCACGTGACCGCTGCCATCGACGATGCCGACACAGCCAAAACCCTTGGCGGACATTTCCACCAGCGCATCCGACATCTTGGTGCCGAGCGGCTTCAGCGGCACCATGTCGCCCTGATGCATGAGGTCTCGGGTGTATTTCAGCAGCGCGCCGAGCTTGCCGCCGGGATGCAGCACGCTGAAATCGCGCGATGTGAAACCGCGCCCTTCCAGCAGCGCGATGGCCAATGCGTCGCCCATCGCCAGCATCATCAGAGACGAGGTCGTCGGCGCCAGGTTATGCGGGCAGGCCTCGCGCGCCTTCGGCAGCGTCAGCGCGACATCGGCCGCTTGCGCCAGCGTCGAGCCGGCCTCCGACGTCATGGCGATCAGACCGATGCTGAAGCGCGTGGCGTAAGTGATCAGATTCTTCATTTCCGGCTGCTCGCCGGACCATGACATCGCGAGGATGACGTCGTCGGCGGTGATCATGCCGAGATCGCCATGGCTCGCTTCGGCGGCATGGACGAAGAAGGCCGGCGTGCCGGTGGA
>JAPLPC010000573.1 GCA_026400425.1 Hyphomicrobiales bacterium
AGCGGTCTCGCATGGTTCTGCTTCTCCGTGGCCAACATGAGCGGCGCTCTCGCGGACGTCGCGGATCCGGAGGTTCTCTCGTCCGTGCTGCATGATACCGGCTTCGGCGTCGTTTGGACGGCGCGGATGGTTCTCGCGGTCGTCATCGTCGCAGCCGCGCTTCTGCTGCCGTCGCGGTCGACGGTGTGGCGTGATCTCCTGATGTCCTCCCTCGCGGCGGGGCTGCTTGCCTCGCTCGCCGGTGCGGGCCATGCCCAGATCGAAGAGGGATGGCAGAGCGTGCTGCACATCGCAGCCGACGCGGCGCATCTCCTCGCCGCGGGCGCGTGGCTCGGGGGACTGGCGCCGCTGGGGTTCATACTGCTCGGCTATGCGGGGATTAAACCCGCTCCATGTGCCGTTGACGTCGACGGGGTGCTGATGCGTTTCTCCGGCATGGGCTACGCCGCCGTGGCGACGCTCGTCGGCACCGGCTTGGTGAACAGCTGGCTCCTCGTCGGATCGGTGTCGAGCCTGATGAACAGCTCCTACGGGCAGATACTCATGGCCAAGCTGGCCTTCTTCGCGGGCAGGCTCGCGCTTGCGGCGGCCAACCGGTTCGGGCTGGTGCCGGCGCTGGAGGCCGCCGGACGCGGCGGCACGGGCGGCATCGATGTCTGGCGTGGTAAATTGCGGACGCACGTCCTCAGCGAACAGGGGCTCGGCCTCCTGGTCCTGCTGTGCGTGAGCGTACTGGGAACGATCCGGCCGGCGATCGGACAATGACCGGCGAGAGCGGTCGCCATCCCGGCGACCGGCAAGACTGGAGAACTGCCATGAAGATGGACGCACACATGCAGAAATGCATCGACGATTGCCTGCGCTGCTACCAAACCTGCTTTGGCATGGCGATGAATCATTGTCTGGAGAGCGGAGGAAAGCACCTTGAGCCCGCGCATTTCAGGCTCATGACGGCGTGCTCCGAGATCTGCCGCACGTCCGCGCATTTCATGCTCATGAGTTCTCCGCATCACAAGCATCTATGCCGCGAATGCGCGGAGATCTGCACCGAATGCGCCACTGATTGCGAACGCGTCGGCGGCATGGAGGACTGCGTGAAGGCCTGCCGGGCATGCGCCGAAAGCTGCCGCGCGATGGCGGCCTGAGCCGAGGGGAGGCCCCCGGGCCTCCCCTCCCAATGACCCATGGATGATGGAGAAACCGGATGAAGATGAGCTACGCCCGCTTCGGCGCTATGATCGCTACCTCGACGGTCGTAATGTTCGGCCTGATGTACCTCAACACCTACGCCTTGGACCACGTATTCTACAGCCAGACCCGCACTTGGATGGCGCTGCTGATGGGAGCGGTCATGGCCATCATCATGCTCGCCTTCATGCTCGCGATGTATCCCAGCCGAAAAGCCAATGCGGGAATCGTAATCGCGGGCGTCATCGTCTTCGCTGCTTCGCTCTGGCTCGTCCGGAGCCAGCAGACCGTGGACGACGTTTCCTACATGAAGGCGATGATTCCTCATCATTCGATCGCCATCATGACCAGCGAGCGCGCCCACATCCGGGATCCCCGCGTGCGTAAGCTCGCCGACGGCATCATCGAAGCGCAGGTCCGCGAGATCGCCGAGATGAAGCGGCTCATCCAAGACCTCGACGCCAATCCTCCCGCCGCCGGCGCGCCCGACCTGCCAGCCCGCCCACCACAATAGGCGGATGGTCCCTTGCACGAACCACTCAAATCCATGACCTCGATGCGCAACGGCGAGACGAATCGGCCAGGCCGTGATCTCCGTCTAGACCTGTTCCGGGGACTCGCGAACTGGGCGATCTTCCTCGACCACATTCCGAACAACGCCGTCGCATGGCTTACGACCCGGAACTACGGCTTCAGCGATGCCGCCGACATCTTCGTTTTCATCTCCGGCTACACGGCGGCCTTCGTGTACGAACGGCGGATGGCGATTCAGGGCATCTTGGCCGGCACGGCGCTTCTGCTTCGTCGGGTCTGGCAGCTGTACGTGGCGCACATCCTTCTGTTCGTTTTCTATGCGGTGGCTATCGGCTACGTCGCGCAGCGCGGCCACTCCCATCTTCTGGACGAATTCAACGTGGCCGGACTGATCGAGCAGCCGGTCGCCACGCTTTCTCAGGGGCTATTGCTGAAGTTCAAACCGCTGAATCTGGACGTACTGCCGCTGTATATCGTGATCATGGCCGGCTTTCCGCCGCTGCTGATCCTCATGCGGCGCGCGCCGGACTTGGCATTGGGGGCTTCCTTCATCGTCTACTTGTCGGCGCGTTTCTTCGGTTGGAACTTTTCGGCATACCCGTCCGGCGGCTGGTACTTCAATCCTTTCGCATGGCAGCTTCTTTTCGCAATGGGTGCATGGGCGGCGCTGGGCGGTCGGACGCGGGTGCAGGCCCTTGCACGGTCGCGGGCGGTCCTTGTCGCGAGCATCGCCTTCGTGGCCTTCGCTTTCGTGGTCACGTTCGCCGTCCGTTTCGGCATCACCGGATTTCTGCCCGCTGGATTAATCGACGTGTTCGATCCGAACGACAAGACCAATTTGGCGCCGTACCGCGTCGTCCATCTGCTGGCTCTTGCGGTCATCGTGGTGCGGCTTCTCCCCAAAGACTCGTCCATCCTGCACTCTGCGTTGCTGAAGCCGGCGATCGTCTGCGGTAAACGGTCGCTCGAGGTCTTTTGCGTCGGGATATTCCTTTCGTTCATCGGCCACTTCATCCTCGACATGTACTCGAACGGCCTCGTCACGCAGATCGCCCTGAGTGCGGTCGGCATCTCCCTGATGACCGCCGTGGCGTTCTACCGGACCTGGTCGCGGACGCTGGATGCGCCCTCGGCGAACGCAACACGGCCAGCCGGTCACCAGGCGGAGCAGGAGGCGGTCACATGACTAGACGCTGGGTCGCAGGCATCTTCGCAATATCGATCGGTCTAGGTGCCGTGGCGCTGTACTTCGGCGCCGGTGCCTATGACATGGGAGCCGACGCGCCGCATTGGGAAGTCACCCGGCGGGCCATCGAACTGGTCCGCGACCGCTCGATCGCCGCACATGCGAAGAACATCGATCTTCCCGAACTTCAGGACGAGAAGCTTGTGTCGAAAGGAGCCGGCCAATATGCGGCGATGTGCGTGAACTGTCATCTCGCGCCCGGCATGGCGGATTCCGAGATTCGGCCGGGCCTCTACCCGCAACCTCCGAACCTGTCCGAACAGCGCATCGATCCGAAACGGGCGTTCTGGGTAGTGAAACACGGACTGAAGATGAGCGGCATGCCGGCCTGGGGCATCGGTCATGACGACGACACCATCTGGTCCATCGTCGCGTTCGTGACGCGGCTGCCGGGTCTGTCTGCCGACCACTACAAAGAAATGGTGACCAACGCCCCTCCGGACGAGGAGATGGGCAATATGAAGATGGACGGTGACAAGAGTTCGCCGGGCAAAGCCAAGGACCGCGCCGACGAGGGCGGGTCCAAGCCCGTCCATCCGCATTGACGATCGACGGCTGGATGCAAGCATCCGCTTGTGGGAGAACGGAGCCGCACAGCGGAGGGGCGATGCCTTCCCGGCAAGAAGAAAGATTGGGCGGGATGGCGTACGACGGGGCCTCCGGGCGGCTGAGATACTCGATCGAGGCCTGGCGGACCGATCCGGGCGCCACGTACCGGACTTGGTTTCTGTGGGAGGAGCGGCTGAAGAATTTCCGGTCCATCCGCCGCGGCATCGAGCAGGTCGTGCGTCAAATCGAGGACGGCACCTTTGGCAACGTCTACAAGGGATCTTCCCTTGAAGTCGCCGTGAAGTCCGTCGCAGAGCAGCGACAGATATTCAAGGGCGCCGACCATGCGTTTCTCTGGAAACCGAAGCTGCGGATCCCCGACATCTACGAAGATGCCGACAACCAGCGCGCCTTTGGGCGCTTTCTCGACACGTGCGCCTGCTGCTCGACCGAAGAACAGGTGCTGGACGCCGTGTTGGCGCTCGACGGCCGCAAGATCAAAGGTCTGGGTCCCGCGGCGGCGAACCTGCTCTATTTTCTGCACCCCACGATCGCGTCGCCATTCAATACGGCGATCGTGAAGGGTTACAATGCCGTCACCGGTTCGAAGGTGAAGCTCGGCAGCTGGCCCGACTACCTGGCAATGCGGGCCGGCGTGCTGCGGCTCAACGCCCAGCATCGCGATCTTCTTTCCAACGATCTGGGCGCGATTGCGGGCTTCCTGTTCGACGTCGGGACGGGGCGCTACCCGGCGCCGCCGCTCGAGGGGGCCGACGGCGTCGCAGCTTGGGAACGCGACTTAGCAAAGGTCCGCGAACGAGCGGCTGCCCAGGCACCGGGCCGCGAGATGGAGACCGACCGGACCCACACAGAGATGCAGGGCCTGCTGCGCGACATCGGCTTTGGCCTCGGATACGACGTCTGGATCGCCGCCAACGACCGCAACCGCGCCTACGGCGGCGGACGGCTGTCGGACGGTTGCGCCGGCGACCTCAGCCCCTTCGACGGTTCGGCCGGAATAGATGCCGTCAGGCTCATCGATGTGCTCTGGTTGGACAAGCGGGACGGAGCCATCCATGCCGCCTTCGAGGGCGAGCATACGACGTCGATCTATTCAGGCATCGTCAGGATGCTCGATCTCGCGCTTGGGCCTTGCGGCCCGCTCTTGAAGGGGATCTTCCTCGTCGCGCCGGACAGCCGCGAAGCCGATGTCCGGGCGCAAATGGCGAGGCCGGCGTTCGCGGCCGTTGTGGACCTGGACGTCCGGTATCTCGCCTACGGCGAGCTGGAACGACATCGGGAGTCGATCATCCGTTTCGGAGAAGGCCTGAAGGCGGTCAGGTCGATTTCCAAGAGTTTGCCATGAGGCCGTCGCGTCAACGCCACCTTGAACGGCGCACCATCGCCATACCGACCATTTTAACGAGAGGATTGTTCCATGCATGAGATCGCTCTTCCGACACGCCGAAACGTGCTGGCGCTGCTGGCCGCTGGCCTTGTCATGCCGATGTCGGCACGCGCTGAGGCGCCGGCCATGCTTGTCCACAAGGATCCCAACTGTGGCTGCTGCGGGGGATGGGTGGAACATCTCCAGGCCGAAGGATTCGTCGTGACGGTCGAGGAAGCCGTCGATCTGCGGCCGATCCGCGCGCGCCTCCGCGTCCCGCAGTCGCTGTCATCCTGCCACACGGCGGAGGTCTCCGGCTACGTCGTCGAGGGACACGTGCCTGCGGCGGCCATCCGACGGTTGCTCGAGGCGCGTCCCACTGCGCTGGGACTGGCCGTCCCCGGTATGCCGGCTGGGTCGCCGGGAATGGAGAGCGGAACGCCCAAACCGTACGACGTCGTCCTCTTCACCTCGGACGGTCAGCGGCCTTTCATGCGCTTCGTCGGCTCGAAAAGCGTCATTTGACGTCATCCGTTGAAAGAAGCGACAAATACGACGGCCCTGGTGTGCAGCGCGGTCGACTCCGGCATTGAAGCGTCGTTGCACCGGATGTGCCGTCGTCAGGTGGTTGAGACCCTGAGTCGAAGATTCCATTAAGCCCGTTGTGACAGATTGCGCGCCCGGAGATGATCATGTCCAATGCGCGCGGCCACCCCAATAGACGGCTATCCGTAGCGACGGGCTTCTTCGTCGCGATGGTCTGCCTCACGATCGTCGGAGTGAGCGCCTGGCGAGAATTGGGTTCGCGGGCAGCCGACCTGAAGAACGCCGAGGTCGAAACTAGCAACCTCGCGCGTTCGCTGACGCAATACGCGGACGACACGTTCGAATTGGCCGACAATTTCCTGATGTCGACGGTAAGCCGCCTGGAGATGGACGGCGGATCGCCTTCCGCGGTCGCACGGCTTCGAAAGGTGCTGGAATCGCGCAGACCCGGGCTTGGACGCATCCGGGGCCTTTTCGTATACGACAGCGCCGGCCGATGGCTTGCCACGTCGGAGGATATCGATATCGGAGGACTCAACAACAGCGACCGGGAGTACTTCGAATTCCACCGGAGATCCTCCGACCGCGGAACACATCTCGGGAACCCGGTGAAAAGCCGGTCGGGCGGCCAATGGGTCGTCACCGCGTCCCGGCGCTTCGACAACGCCGACGGATCCTTCGCTGGAGTCGTCCTTGCGACCGTGGACGTCGCCCATTTCTCACAGTTCTTCGGTAGTTTCGACATCGGACCGAACGGCTCGGTCTCCATGCTGAGCACGTCCGGCATCATGTTGGCCAGAATGCCGCAAGACGAGTCCTACATCGGCCGCGACATGTCGGCGACGGAACTCATCAAGGGCCTTCGTGCGCGTTCGCGAGAAGGTGTCTACTACTTCCGGTCGCCGTTGGACGGGCGTGAGCGACTGAGTTCATACATGGTGAGCTCCCGCTATCCGTTGGTTCTTTTGGCGACCAAGGCAAAGGACGACGTTCTCGCCGGCTGGCGGCAGGAAGCGACGAGCAGGATGATCTTCATGGTCTGTCTGACGTCGGTGATCGCGATTATCGGCCTGTTTCTTGTGCGCCAATTGGCTCAACGCCAACGCATGGTAGCCGCCCTTCGCGCCCGGGAAGCTGACTTCCGCCTGTTGGCGGAGGAATCCAGCGACATGGTGATGCGGGTCGCGTTAGACGAGCGGGTTGTGTACGTTTCTCCATCATGCTCGCGCGTACTTGGTTGGGATGCGACGTCGCTTCTAGGCACGCCCGCGTTGGGCGGGGTAAATGCGGAGGATCTGCCCCGGGTCGAGCAAGCTGTCGCCGACCTTAAGCGGGGCGTCATCGAAGAGACCAAGATCGTCTACCGCACCCGGCATCGCGAAAAAAAGGAAATCTGGCTGGAAACGGCGCTGCGAGCGACAAGGAGCCCTGAAACTGGCGAGATCGACGGTGTCGTCGCGATATCGCGCGACATGACGGAGCATAAGGACCTGGAACGGAAACTTGCCGCCCTCGCGACGACCGATAGCCTGACGGGGCTCGCCAATCGGCGGCAATTCGACGAAAGGCTTCAGGAGGAGTGGGCGCGCGCGACAAGGGACGGCACGCCTTTGTCGTTGCTCATGATCGATGTGGACCATTTCAAACGCTTCAACGATCACTACGGACATCAATCCGGCGATGGGGCACTGAGGGCGCTGGCGGCCATTCTTGTTTCAGAAGCCCTCCGGCCGGCCGATCTTCCGGCAAGATACGGCGGCGAGGAGTTCGTGATGCTGCTGCCCAACACGGATCTGCAAGGCTGCGAACGTGTCGGTGACCGCGTCCGCAGCGGCTTGCACGAACTTTCGCTACCCCATGTGCAGAACGCGCCGTCCGGAATAGTGACCGCGAGCGTCGGCGCCGCGACGGCTTGGCCGGGCCTGGCCGGAGCAGGCCAAGCGATGCTCGTTGCAGCCGCGGACGAGGCCATGTATTCGGCCAAGGAGGCGGGGCGGGACCGGCTGGTCAGCGCCCGGCAACCGAGGAAGTCGTCGAGAGTCGCAGAAGAAGCGGGCGCGCCCGTGAATTGAGGGCAATGCAATGGTAGAGGTCGAGAATGCGGAGCATGTGATCGCAAACGCGATCTATGGTGCCTTCAGAAATCATCCCGCGAAAGACGAAAGACAAGCCAGGCTGGACGTTCTCAGTCCGGACACCTGCGTGAAGCTTGCAAAGGCAGTTCTGCTCGACCTGAAGGCTAAAAGGTTGAAGATATTACCCGACAACGACTGAGCCTAACAATCGACCAAATCCATTCGGATTAATTCGTATAGACGGATCGCCGCCGTCGGCGACGTATGCTCGCGGTCTTCGTGATCGCAGGGCTGGCGTTTGCGCCCTTGGCCAGCCCAGCGGCGGCAAAACGCGTGGCTGCGGCGGGGATGACCGATATGTCGGCCACGTCGGCAGACATGCCGTGCTGCCCGGACGAACAGAAGTCCGACGGCTGCAAGGACTGCCCCTTGCTCGCGATGTGCATGCTCACGATCGCACAGGCCGAGCCTGCGACGGTGAACGGCATCGGAATCTTCTTCGGGATCCGGCGGCTGGCTTTCGCGTTTGTGGACGTCGCGGCCGATCAGCTTGTCGGCGATCCTCCGGACCATCCTCCCCGAACCTTGTCCTGATCGGCGTTTAGACGCCGTCTGCCACCGCTGCGGCCCGAAGCCGCGCGGATAGAAGCATGCCGCCTTGGCGGTAAATCGGGACAACGAGGATTTCACAATGAAGAACTACAACGCTACGCGCGCCCTACGGGCCGCGGCTATCGGCATTGCCGTGGTCGCTGCCGGCACGTCCGCCCGCGCCGACGTCAAGGACTACGAATTCCAGCTGGTAGACAAGACCGTCAAGAAAGGCGAGGCGGTCATCTCGGTGCGCCTCGTCCACAAGCCGGACGGCAAACCGGTGCCGGACGCCGTGATCTTCGCCAAGCGGCTGGACATGGCTCCGGATGGCATGGAGTCGATGAAGACCACCATCGATGCGATGCCGAGCACGGAGCCGGGGGTCTACAAGTTCAAGGCCGCCGTGACGATGGAGGGCGGCTGGCAGTTGTCGCTGGGGGCCAAGGTCCAGGGAGAGACCGGGACGGTCGAGAGCAAGCTCGTCCTCAAGGCGACGCCGTGACACGGACGGTCTTCGTCGCGCGACTTGCAGCAGTCGGAGCGGCCACGGCATTGCTGTGGTCGTCTCCTGCCGCGGCTGCCGACAGGAACGAACTCGGAGCGACGGTGGAGAGCGTCGTCGCGTTCGCGCGGCGTCTCAATCCGACCGTCGCCGCCGCGTCGCTCGATTTCGACGCGGCGACGCACCGCATCGGGACGGCGGGTGTCATGGCCGACCCGACACTGATCCTGGAGGCATGGGACGTCGGTCGTCAGGGCGTCGGACAGCGCCGCATCGGCTTCGACCAGGAGATCAAGCTCTGGGGCAAATACGGCCTGGAGCGTGAGATCGCGCGCTCGGACGCCGACGCGGCGAAATTCCAGGGACGCGCGACCGTCGTCGAACTGGTCGCGCAGGTCGTGGCCGCGCACGGCGACTACAATGCCGCCTATGAGGCGATCGGAATCGCGACCGACATCAAGCGCCGCTACGACGAGATCCTCGGCCTGCTGCGCTCGCGGTACGGCACCACGTCGGTCGATCAGCAGGATGTCATCAAGGCCGACATCGAGGCGGCCACCGCCGAGGGAGATCTCGTTCGGCGGCAGGGCGAACTGAAGTCGGCCGCCGCACGCCTCAACGCCCTGATCGGCCGCCCGTCGATGGCGCCCTTGGCGGCGCCGACCGGCTTCCGGACCTTGAAGGCGATCGGCCTCCCGCAGGCGCAGGCGCTCGGGCGGTCGGCTAACCCGATGCTGGCGCTCGCCGGCGCCCAGAGCAGTTCGGCGGCCCAGACGAAATCTTTGACCGATCTGAACTACTACCCGGACGTCAACGTCGGCGCGAAGTACGTGCAGCGTCCAGGCACGGAGGACACCGGCGAGTTCACGCTCGGGGTCAAGCTGCCGCTGCACTACGACGTCAAGGATGCCGAGCAGCGCGCGGCTGGCGCGCGTCTCGGCGCCGCACAGGCCCGCAGCGAGGCGCTGCGGCTCCGGATCGACGGGCAGATCGCAGATGTCTGGTTCGGCGTCGACGCGCTGCGCAAGGTCGTCCAGATCTACGCGTCCCGCCAACTGCCGCCGGCGCGTTCCTCGGTAGACAACTCCAGGAACGGCTTCCAGGCCGGCTCGTCCGATCTCTCATCGGTCTTCGAGTCCGAGCGGAGGTACCGCGC
This sequence comes from Hyphomicrobiales bacterium, assembly GCA_026400425.1. Classification (GTDB taxonomy): domain Bacteria; phylum Pseudomonadota; class Alphaproteobacteria; order Rhizobiales; family Xanthobacteraceae; genus Tardiphaga. The sequence continues at coordinate 9,778 of JAPLPC010000573.1, forward strand.
GGTCCAACTCGACCTGCTCAAGCTCAAGGTCGATCTGCAATCGAAATACGCCGAACTCGAGCGCCTGGCGGGAGGTTCGCTATGAGGCGTTCATCGAGCATATTTCTGGTCGCTGCAGCGGCATTGGTCGCCGGCGCTGCAGGGCTTGCCGTCGGGCGGTCGAACCATCCGCTGCCGGCGTGGCTGTCCGCCGTGCTCCCCGCGGCGGCCGACCCGGGCCCCGTGCGACCGGCGCCGACCGGACCGATCATCTACTACCGCGCTCCGGACGGTGCGCCGAAGTATTCGCCGGCGCCCGCGAAGACCACTTCGGGCAAGGAATATCTGGCCGTCAAAAGCAGCGAGGACGTGAGCTTCGAGGAGGCGCCGCAGGAGGCGCCGCCGGAGGCGATGGAGGCAAAAGGCGGTCAGCCGGGCCGCATTCGTTTCTACCGAAATCCGATGGGTCTGCCCGATACGTCGCCCACGCCGAAGAAGGATTCGATGGGGATGGACTACCTTCCGGTCTACGAAGGCGAGCAGGACGACGACGCGTCGATCAAGGTCAGCGCGGGAAAGCTGCAGAAAGCGGGCGTCCAGACCGAAACCGCCGAGCTCCGCACCCTCAACACGATGGTCAGGGCACCCGGAACGGTCCAGCAGGACGAGCGGCGCGTGTCGGTCGTGTCGCTCCGGTTCGAAGGCTTCATCGACACTGTCGGAGACGTTACCACCGGCTCGCACGTGCGGAAGGGCCAGCCACTGATGCGCGTCTACGGGCCCAATCTGTCCAGCGCCGCCGCCGAATATCTATCGGCGCTGAACGCCCGCTCCGATGTGGGCATCAACGGCCAGGCATTGAAGGGCGCGCGCCGGCGCCTGGAAAATCTTGGCGCGCCCGATGGCTTCATCGCGGACATCGAGCGCACTCGCGAGATTCCCGTCTATCTGAACTGGCCCGCGCCGCAGGACGGCGAGATCGTTGAGCGGACCGCCGTCAACGGGATGCGGGCCGCCCCGGGCGACATCCTGTTCCGGATCGTCGACCGAGGCGTGGTCTGGGTGATGGTCGACGTCGCGGAGCGCGATCTGGCGCTGCTGGAGGTCGGTCAGAAAGTCGTCGTTCGGCCCCGGGCGTATCCGGACCGCCCGTTCACGGGAAAGATCGCGGTGATCTATCCAAACCTCAGAGCCGAGACCCGTACCGCGCGGATCAGGGTCGAACTTCCCAATCCGGACGACGTTTTGCGGCCGGACATGTACGCGGACGTCGAGATCGCCACGGGGACCGAAGCTCCCGTCGTGACGGTTTCGAGCAGCGCCGTGATCGACAGCGGCGAGCGACAGCTGGTGCTTCTGGACAAAGGCGACGGCCGGTTCGAACCGCGCGCGGTCAAGCTCGGACGTCGCGGAGACGGCCGGGTCGAGATCAAGGAGGGGCTCGCCGGGAACGACAAGGTCGTCGTCTCCGCGAACTTCCTGATCGACGCCGAAAGCAACCTGAAGGCCGCGCTCAAGGGCCTCGATACCGGGGAGAAACCCCAATGATCGCGCGCCTCATCGACTGGTCGGCCCGCAACCTGATGCTGATCCTGATCGGAACGGTCTTCGTCGTCGCCGGCGGTCTCTATGCCGTGCAGCACTCCGCGCTGGACGCCATCCCCGACCTCTCCGACACCCAGGTGATCGTCTATACCGAGTACAAGGGCCAGGCGCCGCAGGTGATCGAGGACCAGGTGACCTATCCTTTGACGACGGCCATGCTGACGGTGCCGAAATCGAAGGTCGTTCGCGGCTTCTCGTTCTTCGGCGTCTCGTTCGTCTACATCATCTTCGAAGACGGCACCGACATCTATTGGGCGCGCTCGCGTGTCTTGGAATACCTAAATGCCGCGGCACGCAAGCTTCCCGCCGGCGTCACGCCGACATTGGGCCCCGACGCCACCGGGGTCGGCTGGGTCTATCAATACGCGCTGCAGTCCAAGGACAAGTCGCTGGCGGACCTGCGGTCCATCCAGGACTGGACCATCCGCTACGGCATCTCCAAGGCGGAGGGCGTGGCCGAGGTCGCCAGCGTCGGCGGCTTCGTCAAGCAGTACAACATCGTGGTCGATCCGAACCGGCTGAGGTCGCTCGACATCCCGCTGGCCAAGGTGCGGGACGCGGTGCGCGGCAGCAACATGGACGTCGGTGGGCGCACCGTGGAGCTCTCGGAATTCGAGTTCATCGTGCGGGGCAGAGGCTACGTCAAAAGCCTGTCCGATCTGTCGAACATCGTGCTCAAGGTCGACAAGGGCGCCCCTGTGCTGTTGAAGGACGTCGCGCGGATCGAGCTTGGTCCTGACGAGCGGCGGGGAATCACCGAACTCAACGGGGAAGGCGAGGTCGCCAGCGGTATTGCCTTGCAGAGGTTCGGGCAGAACGCGCTCGACGTCATCGACAACGTGAAGTCGCGGCTGGCCGAGATGGCGTCGGCGCTGCCCAAGGGCGTCGAGATCATACCAGTCTACGACCGCTCCGACCTGATCCATAGCGCCATCGAGACGTTGAAGCGCACGTTGACCGAGGAGAGCATCGTCGTCGCCCTGGTTTGCATCGTCTTCCTGCTGCATGTGCGCAGCGCGCTCGTCGCCATCGTCATGCTGCCGGTCGGGATCCTGATGGCGTTCGGCGCCATGAAGCTGCTCGGGATCGGCTCCAACATCATGAGCCTGGGCGGCATCGCGATCGCGATCGGCGCGATGATCGACGGCGCAATCGTCATGATCGAGAACGCCCATAAGCATCTCGAGAGGGCTCCGCCGGACAAGCCGCGTCTCGAGGTCCTGATCGAGGCCGCGAGCGAGGTCGGCCCGGCGTTGTTCTTCAGCCTGCTGATCATCACGGTGTCGTTCCTGCCGATCTTCACGATGGAGTCTCAGGAAGGGCGTCTGTTCAGCCCGCTGGCGTTCACCAAGACATTCTCCATGGCGGCGGCGGCGATCCTGTCGATCACCTTGGTGCCGGCGCTGATGGTGCTGTTCGTGCGCGGCCGGATCGTTCCGGAGCACAGGAATCCTATCAACCGCTTCCTGATCTGGGTCTACCGTCCCCTCATTCGCGGCGTACTGAAGGCCAAGACCTTGACGATCCTGCTGGCGATCGCCGCCTTGGCCGTCAGCCTTTGGCCGGCGCGCCAGCCAGGGACGGAGTTCATGCCGCGCCTGAATGAAGGCACGCTGATGTCCACGCCGACGACGTTGCCGGGCCTGTCCGTGACCAAGGCGGCCGAGATCCTGCAGACGCAGAACAGGATCATCAAGACGTTTCCCGAAGTGGCGTCGGTGTACGGCAAAGCCGGCCGCGCCGAGACCGCGACCGATCCGGCGCCGACCGAGATGTTCGAGACGATCGTCAATCTCAAGCCCAAGGAGCAGTGGCGGGCAAGGATGACCGTCGACGGCCTGATCGCCGATCTCGACAAGGCGTTGCAGTTTCCAGGCGTCTCGAACGCCAAGGCCCGTACCGACATGCTCGCGACCGGCATCCGCACGCCGATCGGCATCAAGGTGCTGGGGACCGACCTGGTGGAAATGGAGAAGCTGGCCCGTCAGATCGAGACCGTGGTCAAGGCCGTCCCCGGCACGTCGAGCGCCTACGCGGAGCGCGTCATCGGCGGCTACTACCTGGACGTCGTACCCGACCGGGAAGCTCTCGCACGCTACGGCCTGATGGTCAGCGACGTGCAGGACACGGTGTCGTCGGCCCTGGGCGGTGAGACGATCACCACGACCGTCGAAGGTCGGGAGCGCTACGGCGTCAATCTGCGCTACCCGCGCGATCTGCGCAGCGACCCGCAGTCGATCGCCCGGGATGTGTTGGTCGGGCTACCGGGCGGGGGCACCGTCCCCCTGGGCGAGGTCGCCGCGATCAAGCTGACGCGGGGACCCACGTCGATCCGGACCGAAAACGGCCAACTCGCTGTCTATATCTTCGTCGACATCCGGGACCGCGATCTCGGCGGCTATGTCGCCGACGCCAAGGCTGCCGTGGCCGCCAGCGTGCAGTTTCCGCCAGGAAACTACGTCGTCTGGAGCGGCCAGTTCGAATATCTGGAACGTGCGACCGCGCGGCTGAAGATCGTCGTGCCCGTCACGCTGCTGATCATCTTCCTGCTGCTGTATTTGAACTTCCGACGCCTGACCGAGACGTTGATCGTGATGCTATCGCTGCCGTTTGCCCTCGTCGGCGGACTGTGGCTGATGTGGTTGCTCGGCTTCAATTTCTCCGTCGCCGTGGCCGTCGGCTTCATCGCGCTGGCCGGCGTGGCCGCGGAGACCGGCGTCATCATGCTGATCTATCTCGATCACGCAATGAAGGAGATCCAGGCTGCCCGTGCGGCGGAAGATAGGCCGTTCACGCGTTCCGACCTGAACGCGGCCATCATGCTGGGCGCGGTCGAACGGGTCCGTCCGAAGATGATGACCGTCGTGGCCATCATGGCCGGCCTGATCCCGATCCTGTGGAGCACCGGCACGGGGTCGGAAGTCATGCAGCGCATCGCGGTGCCGATGATCGGTGGCATGATCTCATCGACGATCCTGACGCTGATCGTCATTCCGGCCGTCTACGCGCTGATCAAAGGATTCAGGCTGCCCCGAGGCCCGGGAGCCGAGGTCCCGGAGGCGCTGCCCAACGGCGCGGCCAGCGAAGATAATCGGTC
>JAPLPC010000218.1 GCA_026400425.1 Hyphomicrobiales bacterium
CGCTCGCCGGCTTTTTCGGCGGCGCCGTCGATGCCGCACTGACCAAGATCACGGAGTTCTTCCAGATCCTGCCGCCACTGCTGTTCGCCATGGTGCTGGTCACGCTGTTCGGTCAGTCGCTGGTCGTCGTCACGCTCGCCATCGGCATCGTCAGCTGGCCGTCGGCAGCGCGCCTGACGCGCGCGGAATTCCTGCGGCTGCGCAATCTCGATTTCGTCAAGGCGTCGCGCGCGGCCGGCGGCGGCAATGGCCATCTGATCCTGCGCGTGGTCCTGCCCAATGCGCTGCCGCCGATCATCGTCTCGGCGACCCTGGCCATCGGCGTCGCCATCCTGTTCGAAGGCGGACTGAGCTTTCTCGGGCTCGGCGATCCCAACACCATGAGCTGGGGCCTGATGCTCGGTCAGAACCGCAATTACGTGCTCGACGCTTGGTGGTCGGTGACGTTTCCGGGCGCCGCCATCTTCATCGCGGTGCTCGCCATCAGCCTGATCGGCGACGGCATCAACGATGCCATCAATCCGCGCCTGCGAAAGAGAGGCTGAGCATGTCCTCTGTTTCGAGCCACGTTCTCTCGGTTCAAAATCTCACCGTGACGATGAAGGGCAGCAAGGGCCCCGTGCCGGTGCTGGAGAATCTCTCCTTCGATGTGGCGCAGGGCAAGACCATGGCGCTGGTCGGCGAATCCGGCTGCGGCAAGAGCATGACCGCGCTCGCCATCATGCAGCTTCTGCCGGAAGATTTCGTCGTCTCGGCCGGCAAGATCCTGCTCGACGGTCAGGACGTCCTTACGTCATCGCCCAGGGAGTTGCGCACCCTGCGCGGCAACAAGATGTCGATGATCTTCCAGGAACCGATGACGGCGCTGAATCCGCTCTACACGGTCGGCGACCAGATCGGCGAAGTGCTACGCCAGCATCGCGGCCTGTCGCGCCGCGAAGCGCACCAACAGGCGATCCAGTTTCTCAAGGCGGTGCAGATCCCGGCCGCTGACAAACGTATCGATGCCTATCCTCATCAACTCTCCGGCGGCATGCGCCAACGGGTGATGATCGCCATGGCGCTGGCCTGCAAGCCGAAGCTGCTGATCGCCGACGAACCGACCACAGCACTCGACGTCACCGTCCAGGCCCAGATCTTCGATCTGCTCGCCGACCTGCAGGACAACACCGACACCGCGATCGTGCTGATTACCCACGACCTCGGTGCCGTCGCAGAACTGGCCGACGATGTCGCCGTGCTGTATGCCGGCCGCTGCATCGAACAGGGCGCGGCGCACGAGATCATCGCCCATGCACGTCATCCCTATACGCGCGGGTTGATGGCCTGCGTGCCGCATCTTCAACTCGGCAAAGCCGCAGCGCATTCCGCTCCGCTCGACGAGATTCCGGGGATGGTACCGCCGCTCGGGGCACGCGGTCCGGATTGCGCCTTCCTCGCCCGCTGCGCATTTGCCGCCGAGGTCTGTCGCACCCGACCGCAGCCGCCGCTCGACCGCGTCGATCCCGGCGCCGCCGTCTCCTGCTGGCGGCACATGGAGATCGCGCCATGAGCGACGGACTGGATATCGTCACCACCCCGGCAAGCACAGAGGTCCTGCTCGATGTCAACGACCTCGTGGTGCATTTCCCTGCCGGCCGCCGCGGCATGTTCGGCCCACCCTCCAAGGTCCATGCCGTCGATGGCGTCAGTTTCCGCGTCCGCCGCGGCACCACTTTCGGTATTGTCGGCGAGAGCGGCTCGGGCAAATCCACCACTGCGCAGGCAGTGATGCGACTAATTCCGGCGACCTCCGGGCAGATTGTGTTCGGCGGTGACAACATCGCCGATTATCGCGGCGAGAAGCTGCGACTGACACGAGCCAGGTTTCAGATCGTATTTCAGGATCCATTCTCGGCGCTCGATCCGCGCCGCCGCGCGGGCGAACTGATCCGTGAGCCACTCGATCTGCTCGACATCGGATCGCCGCGCGAACGCGATGCACGCGTCAAGCAGTTGCTTGAAGAGGTCGGGTTGCCGCCGCAGGCTGCGGATCTGTTCCCGCACCAGTTCTCGGGCGGGCAGCGTCAGCGTCTGTGTATCGCCCGCGCGATGGCGCCGGAGCCGGATCTCATCGTCTGCGACGAGGCCGTGTCAGCGCTCGACGTGGCCATTCAGGCCCAGATCCTCAACCTGCTCAAGAAGCTGCAGCGCGAGCGCGGCCTGACCTACATCTTCATTTCGCACGACCTCGGCGTGATCCAGCATTTCTGCGACGAGATCGCGGTGATGTATCTCGGCAAGATCGTCGAGCAGGCGCCGGGCAACGTGTTCTTTTCGGCGCCGTTGCACCCCTATAGCTGGTCGCTGGTGGCCGCCGCTGCCCCGCCCGGCCCGCTGCGCGACCGGCTGAAGAGGGACTATCTGGTCAAGGGCGATCCGCCGAGCCCGGTCGATCCACCGCCCGGCTGTCGCTTCGCGCAGCGCTGCCCTTTCGTGATCGAACGTTGTCACGAGGAACTACCGGTGTTGAACGTTCAAGCCGAACACCATTTCGTCGCGTGTCACCGCACCGGCGAGATCGACGCGCCGGATTTCAGTTCGTTGTGAGAGGTCGACCGAACCGCGAATCCCTCGTCATCACCAGGTATCCACGCACGGCCGCTTGCGGCCGTCTCGCTTGGGTGGCGTAGGCACCGATCGCAGGCCGGCCATGATCCAGCGGCGCGTCTCGGCGGGATCGATGACGTTGTCGATCTCGAACACCGACGCAATCGAGGTCGCCTTGCCGTTGGCATAGAGTTCGGCGACCTTGTTCTTGTAATAGGTCTCACGCTCGACCGGATCGGCGATCGCCTCCATCTCCTTGCGGAAACCGAGACGGACATAACCTTCCAGCCCCATGCCGCCGAATTCGCCGGTCGGCCACGCCGCGGTGAAAAACGACGCATGGAATCCTCCGCCGATCATCGACTGCGCGCCGAGACCGTAGCCCTTGCGCAGCACGATGCCGAACAGCGGCACGGTGATGCTGGCACCGGTGACGAACATGCGCGCGACATGGCGCACGATCGCCGTCTTCTCGGCCTCCGGCCCGACCATGAAGCCGGGCGTATCGCAGAGTGATACGATCGGGATGTCGAACGCGTCGCAGAGCTGCAGGAAGCGCGCGGCCTTGTCGCCGGCCGCGGCATCGATGGCGCCGCCGAGATGCTTCGGATTGTTGGCGATCAGGCCGAGCGGCTTGCCTTCGATGCGGATGAAGGCGGTGATCATGCCGACGCCGAAGTCACGACGGATTTCGAGCACGGAGCCTTCATCGGCGATCCCGTCGATCACCGTGCGGATGTCATAGACCCGCAACCGGTTTTCGGGAATCGCGCGGCGCAACCGCCGCTGATCGGGGGCACTCCATTCGGCAACCGCGCCCTGGAAGTACGACAGATATTTTTGTGCGACGCGCGTCGCTTCCTCCTCATCCTCGACGAGAATATCGACAACACCATTCGGGGACTGGAAAGACACCGGCCCCACCTCCGCCGGATGATAGACGCCAAGGCCGCCGCCTTCGATCATCGCGGGCCCCCCCATGCCGATCGAAGCATTCCTGGTGGCGATGATGACATCGCAGCAGCCGAGCATCGCAGCATTGCCGGCGAAGCAATAACCTGACACCACGCCGATGACCGGCACCAGCCCGGACAACTTGGCGAACTGCACGAAGGATGGGCCATCGAGCCCGGTCATGCCCAGCCGGTCGGTATCGCCGGGACGGCCGCCGCCGCCTTCGGCATAGAACACCAGCGGCATCTTCCACTGTTCGACCAGCGACAGCATGCGGTCGATCTTCTTGTGGTTCATATGCCCCTGGGTGCCGGCCAGCACGGTGTAGTCATAAGAGATCACCATGCAGCGCGCTTCGTGCTCGCCGAACTGGGCGGCATTGACCGTGGCGACGCCCGAGATGAGGCCATCCGCCGGCGTATTCTTGATGAGATCGTCGAGCGCGCGGCGGCGGCGCTGACCGGCAATCGCGAGACTACCATATTCCATGAACGAGCCATCATCGACCAGTTGCGCGATATTCTCGCGCGCGGTGCGCTGATTGGTCTTGCGGCGGCGCTCGACCGAAGACGGCCGGTTTTCATCCAGCGTGTTGCCCTGGCGCGCAATCATCTCGGCAAGATCCGGACGGATATAATCGAGATCGATCTCGGCTTCCGCCGCTTCCAGATCCCCGGCGACGTCCTGCGGCGTGATATAGAGAATGGGCTCGCCCTGCATCAAGGTCACGCCATCGCTTGCCACGATGCGCGTCACGCGTCCGCCCTGCTCCGCGGTCACCAGATGCTCCATCTTCATGGACTCGATAATTGCGAGCTGCTGGCCGGGACGCACGACGTCACCTTCGGCCACCGGGATCGACACCACGGTTCCCTGCAACGGCGCGGAGACCGCGATCGATCCCTCCGGCGCGGGCAGCGCGGCGTCCTGAGAGGATCGTGCATCGCCACCGGTGCCGACCGGATCGAACAACGGCTTGCCGACGGCCTGCGCGGCGCCGACGAGATCGCCGACATGGCGATCGATGAAGCTGGTGCTGACGCGGTTGGCCTGGAAATCCGCATGGGCAAGGATCGCCTGCATGAACGGGATATTGGTGGCGACACCCTCGATGCGGAACTCGCGCAATGCGCGCTTGCCCTTGGCGATGACGTCCACCCATTGCGATGGCGTATGGACGATAACCTTGGCGAGCAGCGAGTCGAAAGCAGCACTGGTCCTGTAGCCGGCATAGCCGAACGTATCAACGCGCACGCCGGGGCCCGATGGTGGCTCGAACACCGCAAGCGTGCCGCCGGTCGGCTGGGTGGCGCCGGTGGCGTCCATGGTTTCCATGTTGATGCGGAGCTGCATGGCGAAGCCGCGCGGCTTCGGCACCGACGCCTGATCGAGACCGAGCGATGCCAGCGTGGCGCCGTCGGCCACCGCCAACTGCGCACGCACCAGATCGACCGACAGCACCTCTTCGGTCACGGTATGCTCGACCTGCAGCCGCGGATTGGCTTCGATGAAGGCAAAGGCGCCTTCGCTCTCGCCGGCTTCGCCATCGACCAAAAACTCGAACGTGCCGAGGCTGTCATACTTCGCCTCCGCAGCGAGTTGTTTGGCGGCCTCGACAATCCGGTTGCGCAGTTTGTCGGTGAGCGACGGGCTGGGCGCGACCTCGACCAGTTTCTGATTGCGGCGCTGGATGGTGCATTCGCGCTCCCACAACTGGCTGATGTCGCCATGGCGATCGCCGATGATCTGCACTTCGATATGGCGGGCATCGCGGATGAGGCGCTCGACATACACGCCGTCGCTGCCGACTGCCGCCTTGGCCTCCGATTGGCAGCGCGCATAGGCCTCATCGAGATCCGCGGCGCGCTCGACCACGCGCATGCCGCGGCCACCGCCGCCGGCCATTGCCTTGATCATGACGGCGGCATTGGGGCCGGCCGCGTCGAAGAACGCCCTCACCTCGTCGAGGCTCGATGGGCCCGTGGTGCCGGCGATGATCGGCACGCCGCAGCGCTTGGCAAGCTGCTTCGCGGCCACCTTGTCGCCGAACAATTGCAGCGCCGCTGGCGACGGGCCGACAAAGGTGATGCCTTCCTCGGCGCAGCGGCGCGCCAGATCGGCATTCTCACTGAGAAAGCCGTAGCCGGGATGCAGCGCATCGCAGCCCGTGGACCTGGCCGCCTCGATCACGCCTTCGATATCGAGATAGGCACGCGCGCCGCGTCCAGGGATTTCGACCGCCTCGTCGGCGATCCGGACATGCAAGGACGCAGCATCATCGGCCGGATAGACCGCGACTGTCGCCAGACCCGCGTCTGCAGCGGCGCGCGCGATGCGAATGGCGATCTCGCCGCGATTGGCGATCAGCAATTTGCGAAAGGACATTCAAATTCTCCGTGAACAACCACGCGATCCCGGGCGGCATCGGCCGCGCCGGAGACTGGTATGACGATCGATTTACTGCGGCGCGTTGGCGTCGAGTTCCTGCTTCTTGACCTTGCCGGTCGCGGTCATCGGCAGCGCGTCGATGACGCGGATCTCCGGCACCTTGTAGACAGCCATCCGCTCGGCACACCACGCCTGCAGCTCGGCGGGCGTGATACTGCCAATCGCCTCCGGCTTGAGCTGGATGAAGGCGACCGGGACTTGCCCCTTGCCGGCATCATCGCGACCGACCACGCCCGAGCCGAGCACCTTCGGGTGCTGCCCGAGAAGCGCCTCGATCTCCGGCGGAAACACGCTCATGCCCTTGACCTTCAGCATCTCCTTGCGACGCCCCAGAAAATGCAGGAATCCATGGGGATCAATGGTGCCGATGTCGCCGGTGCGCAGCCAGCCATCGACCAGCGACTCCGCGGTTGCCTCCGGCTTGTTCCAGTAGCTCTTGAGCAGCGAGGGCGTGCGGACGCGGATCTCGCCTTCGCCGCCGAGCGGCACCAGCGCGCCGGTTTCGAAATCGGTGATCTTGAACTCGGCGCCGGGCACCGGCAGGCCGACGAAGATCGGCTGCGAGACGAGGTCGAAATCGTCGCCCTGGAATCCGGCGGTGAAGGTGTTGGAGGTGTGGGTCTCGGTCATGCCCCACGCCGCCTCGGTGAGGATGGTGCCGGTGAGATCCTTCCAGCGCTTGCGATAGGCCGGGTTGAGCTTCTTGACGAAGGACACCACGCGGACCTGACTGAGCGACGACAGGTCGAACTCGCCGAAGCGCGGATGATCCATCAGCTCGACGGCGCCGTCCACCGGCATCGCGGTGACATTGACCTTGTAATGATCGATCGCCGACAGCGTGCCGATCGCATCCCAGCGCGCCAGCAGGATCAAGGTGGCGCCGGTGAACATCGGAAAGATGAGGCCGAAATTCTCGCCGGCAATCCAGAACTCCGGAAAGAACGACAGGAACACGCTGTCCTCGTTCGCCACCACGGAGATCCCGTGATTGGCGGCAGCCGTGTAGACCATGTCGCGCTGGGTATGCACGCAGCCCTTCGGCATGCCGGTGGTGCCGCCGGTATAGTTCAACGCGGCGATATCATCGAGCCCGGCGGGCGGCAGCGGCGTCGGTGCCGGCAGCGCGGCCAAGGCCGGCAGCAGGTCGGTCGCGCCGGCGATTGCGATCCGCGGCGTGGCGATCGAGTCAGGCACTGGGATGGTCGGCTCGGCCGGCAGCACATCGGCAAAGCTGGTGACGATCACTTCTCGCAACTTGGTCTCGCCGCGGACCTGATCGACCACCGGGCTGAGCTGATCGAGCGCCACGATCACTTCGGCATCGGTGTCGTTCAGTTCATAAGCGAGCTCGAAGGCGCGCGACAGCGGGCTGACCGGCACATGAATGGCGCCGAGCTTGAGGATGCCGAAGAACACGATGTGAAACTGCGGGCAGTTTGGCAGGAACACCGCGACGCGGTCGCCCTTCTTGACGCCCTTCTGAATCAGCAAAGCCGCGAAGCGATCGCTTTGCTCATCTAGCTCGGCATAGGTCGTCACATGGCCATAGAAGATCACTGCGGGCTTGGCGGGGTTCCGCTTGGCCCAGGCACGCAGATACTCGGTCAGCGCCACCTCGCCGTGCAGATATTGCGGTTTGTCGGGCGTGCCCTTCGGCCATGCTTTCGCCCAGAGCTGGTGCAACTTCGCGAGATAGTCGGCTTCGCTCTGGATATGCTGGACGCCTGCGGTCATCACCGTCTTCCTTGTTCTTGTTCTTGATCAGTTACGTTTCATGGTCGGGTCGAGCGCGACGCGCAGTGATTCACCGAGGGTATTGAAGGCAAGCGCGGTGAACAGGATCGCGAGGCCCGGCGGATACATCTGCTCCGGCGCGATTTCCATGTTCTGATAGGCCCGCGCCAGCATCGCGCCCCAGCTCGGATCCGGCGGCTGGATGCCAAGACCGAGAAAGCTGAGGCTGGCTTCGGCGAGCAGCGCTGCCGCCAGCAGCAGCGTCACCTGCACGATCACCGGCTGGATGGCATTCGGCAGCACGTGACGCCACAGGATCCGCGTGGTCGAGCCCCCGAAGCAGCGCGCGGCATCGACATAGAGTTCGTTGCGCACGACCAGCGTGCGCGCACGCACCAGCCGCGCCAGTTGCGGCGCGAACACGATGCCGACCGAGATCATGCCATTGGTCAGGCCGATCCCGAGCGCGCCGGTGACGGCAATCGCGAGCACGATGGCCGGGAATGACAGGAAGCTGTCGATCACGCGGCTGATCGTGGCATCGACCCAGCCGCCGAGATAACCGGCCAGCACGCCGACCGGCACGCCGATGAGCACGGCAATGGTCACCGCCAGAAAACTCGCATAGAGCGACGCCACGCCGCCATAGATCAGCCGGCTCAGCGTATCGCGCCCGAGATCGTCCGCACCGAGCCAGTGCGCGCCGGACATCGGCGCCAGTGCCGCATCGATATCCTGCTCAGCGGGTGCATAGGGCGAAATCCACGGCGCCAGCACCGAGATCAACATCAGCGCCAGCAAAAACGTCAGACTGATCGCGCCGCGCAGGTCGCTGACGAACCAGCGTGCGAAGCCGGCGAAGCGGCTCGGCCGACGCGCGGGAACCATGGTGGTTGCATCGGTCATGAGGAAATCCTCGGATCGAGCACGCTATAGAGAATGTCGGTCAACAGATTGAGCGTCACCACGATCAGCACCATGGTGAACACGACGCCCTGCACCACCGGGAAATCACGGTTCATCGCGCCGTTGACGATCAGGCCGCCCATGCCGGGGATCGCGAACACGGCCTCCACCACGACGGTCGCGGCCAGCATCCGGTTCGCCAGCAGGCTGACCACCGTGAGAAGGTTGACGCTGACATTCTTGAGGCCGTGCCGCCACAGAATCGCGGATGGCGGCAAGCCTTTGGCGTGCAAGGTGCGGACCTGCTGCGACGAAAGGATCTCGACCAGCGACGATCGCAATTGCCGCGCCACTTCGGCGATGCCGCCGGACGCCAGCGCCACCGCCGGCAATATGGCGTGACTGAGCGACGCCCACGGGTCTTTCATCAGCGACACCGCGCCGGTGGCCGGCAGCCAGTTGAGTTGCAGCGAGAAGAACGCCACCAGCAGCATGCCGAGCCAGAAGTTCGGCACGGCAACGCCGAGCGACGCGATCGCCATCACGAAGCCGTCGATCCACGATCCGGGTTTGGTCGCCGCGGCAATGCCGAGCGGAATGCCGATCAGCATTGCCGTGAACAGCGCCAGCGCCACGATCAGCAAGGTGTGCGGCAGGCAGCGCTGGATCGAGGTCAGCACTGCCTCGTTGGATATCAGCGAGCTTGAGAGGTCGCCATGCGCGGCCTTCCATAGCCATGAGCCATATTGCAGAAAGAACGGCTGGTTCAGACCATAGAGTTCTCGGATCTCGGCGATCCGCTGATCCGACGCGTTGTCGCCCGCCAGCGTCACCGCGACATCCCCCGGCACCAGCTTGAGCAGGCCGAACACGATGAATGTGGACAACACGACCACCGGGATCGCCTGCAGCAGACGACGCCCGATGATACGGAGACGCGAAGAGTTCAACATGCAGCCATCCAGCCGGAGTGAGGAGCGCCGCGACAGTCGCGGCGCCGTTGTCGCGTGTGTCAGCCCAGCGAGATGTTCTCGAATTTAGGCTTGCCGAGCAGGTTGGGCTTGAAGCCCTTGACCTTCGCGGACAGCGCATCGAGTTCGAACTGAAACGCGAGCGGCGCCGATAGCGCGTTCTCAACCGTGAATTTTTGGATCTTGGCGAACACTTCGGCGCGCTTGGACAGATCCTCGCTGACGCGGCTTTCCTGGATCAGCTTCGAGAGCTCGGGATCGGCCGTGCGACCGGCGTTGTAATAGGCGCCTTTGTCGAATCCGAGCGCATAGGTCATGCTCGGGTCCGGACGTCCGGTCCAGGCCGACACCAGCAAATCGAACTTTTTCTCGGTGGCGAAGAACTGCGCGCTGATCTCGGCGATGGTGCCGCGAGAAAATTTAAGCCGGATGCCGGCTTTGCCGAGCTGATCCTGAATCACCTCGCCGCGTCGCACGGAATCCTGATCCATGTAGCCACCGATGGTGAGTTCGAGACCGTCCTTGAATCCGGCTTCGGCGAGCAGCGCCTTGGCCTTTTCGACGTTGGTCGGATACATGCCGGCGACGTCCTTGTTGAACGCCCAGTGCGAGCTCGGCAGCGTCATGCGCGCGGGTTCACCGAGACCGTTGAGCGCTGCCTTGACGAAGGCGTCGCGATCGAGCGCGAAATTGATCGCTTGCCGCACCTTGATGTTGTCGAGCGGCGCGCGGGCATAGTTCATGTAGAGCTGGATGCAATACAGCGTCGGCGAGCTCACCAGCTCCAGCGACTTGGCGCGCTCAATCACCGGCTTCAGCCGCGCCGGCAACTGGAACGCCATGTCGTTCTGGCCAGCAACAACCGAGCGCAAGGCCGTGGCGTTTTCCGGAATGATGTTGAACTCGATGCCGTCGAGATACGGCCGGCCCTGACGCCAGTACTGGTCGTGACGCGTCACCACGATGATCTCGTTGTCGTTCCAGCGCACGAATTTCCACGGTCCGGCGCCGACCGGCTTGCGATCGGTCTCGTTGCCGAGCGCCTTGATATTGGTGGGTGACACCATCATGCCCGCGCGGTCCGACAGGATCGCCGGCAGTGCAGTGTCGGGGTTCTTGAGCTTCAGCGTGACCTGGAGTGGCCCGGTGACTTCGACCGCCTCGACACTGGACAGATCGGGCTTCACATTGGAGCGCTGGTCGCTGCGGTTACGTTCGAGATTGAACTTCACCGCCTCGGCATCCATCGGCGTGCCGTCGTGGAATTTGATGCCGGTGGTGATGTCGAGCACCATGGTCTTCGGATCCGGGAACGCCCACTTCGCCATGCCCGGCTTCGGCTTCAGCGTCTCGTAGTCCCACTCCACCAACGTGTCATACATGGTCCACAGAATGCTGTGGTCCGAACCCGCTCCGCCGGTGGCCGGATCGAGCGACGATGGATTGGCCGGTGCAGCGACTTTGAGTACCCCGCCTTTCTTGCCCTCCTGGGCCCAGGCCGGCAGGCCCAGCGCGCCGGTGGCGGCAACGCCGCCCATCAATGCGAGGATGTCGCGACGGTGCAAAGTGCGCTTGCCCATCTCGATCTCGGTCGTGTCGATCTTGGTCATGTGAAATTCCTCCCGATGATTCTACGCGCTTGGCGCTTTTTGATTGTCGGCTGGTGGTCCGTCGGCGGTAGCGAAATGGCAGGCGACCCGATGGCCCGGCTTGACGTCGCGCCAGACAGGCACCTCCTCCGCGCAGCGCGGCTGCACCGAGGGACAGCGCGTGCGGAAGCGGCAGCCCGACGGCGGCGCCACCGGGCTCGGAATTTCGCCTTCGAGAATGATACGGCGATCGACGCGCAGGTGGGTCGGCAGCGGAACCGGCTCCGCCGAGAGGAGCGCCCGCGTATACGGATGCAACGGGCGCTCGACGACGTCCTCGGCCGGACCGAGCTCCATCAGCTTGCCTAGATAGGTGACGGCGATGCGATCGGAGATGTGCGAGACCACCGAGATGTCGTGGGTGATGAACACATAGGTCAGCCCGAATTCGCGCTGCAGGTCCGCAAATAAATTCAGCACGTCACCACGAATGGACACGTCGAGCGCCGCCACCACCTCGTCGCAGACGATGACCTTCGGCCGCAGCGTCAGCACGCGCGCGATGTTGACGCGCTGTTTCTGGCCGCCGGACAGCTGATGCGGATAGCGATCGGCAGCTTCGGCGGCAAGTCCGACACGCTCCAGCACCTCGATGCCGCGGCGACGACGTGATGCCGGGTCGCCCTCGCCCATGACCTCCATTGGCTCCATCACGCTGTCGATGATGGTCATGCGCGGGTTCAGCGCCGCATTGGGGTCCTGGAAAATGATCTGATAGTCGCGGCGATGGTTGCGGAACGCGCCGCTGCCGAGCGATGCGGGATCGGTGCCGTCGTGCAGGATCTGGCCGTGGCTCGGCGGCAGCAGAGACACCAGCGCGCGGCCGAGCGTGGTCTTGCCCGAACCGGACTCACCGATGATACCGAAGGTCTCGCCGGCGCGAACCTCGAAATCCATGCCGTCGATGGCCTTCACGGTGTCGCGGCCATCGCGGGTCGGGAACAGGATGCGAAGATCGCGCACCGCGAGAATGCCGGTTTCGGAAGCGACGCGTGCGGACTGCATGTGAGCGGACGAAGGCATCAAGTCACGGCTCCCTGCAATTCGAGATCGGGTGCACGCCAGCAGCGCACGGTGCGGCTGGCCTCGACGCCGATCATCGGCTGATCCTGCTCGCAGCCCGCCATGGCATGGGGACAGCGTGCGCGAAAGCGACAGCCTGGCGGCATCGCGCTGGGCGACGGCACGCGGCCGGGAATCGAGGCGAGCACGCCGCGGCGCTGGCTCAGCCCCGGCCGAGATCGCAGCAAACCTGACGTATAGGGATGGCGCGGCCGCATCAGCACGTCATCGACCGGCGCGTCCTCGACCACTTCGCCGGCATACATGGTGATCATGCGCGTGCAGGTCTCGGCGACAACGCCGAGATCGTGGGTGATGAAGATCAGGGCGGTGCCGGTCCGCTCGCTCAGGGAGCGCAACAGATCGGTGATCTGCGCCTGCACGGTGACATCGAGCGCCGTGGTCGGCTCATCGGCGACCAGCAGTTTCGGTTTGCAGATCAGCGCCATCGCGATCATCACGCGCTGCCGCATGCCGCCGGATAGCTGATGCGGATATTCGTCACAGCGGCGCTCCGGCGCGGGAATGCCGACTTCACGCAATGCATCGATGGAACGCGCGCGGCCCTCGGCGCGGCTGACCGGAAAATGGATACGATAGGCTTCGCTGATCTGGTCGCCGACGGTGAACACCGGATCGAGCGCGCTCATCGGCTCCTGAAAGATCATCGCGATTTCGCGCCCGCGCACGGCACGCATCTGCCGCGGAGACAAGGTCGCCAGGTTGGTCCCGTTGAACAGGATGTCGCCCTGGATGCGCGCGGACTGCGCGGGCAGCAGCCGCAGCAGCGACAGCCCGGTCACTGTCTTGCCGCAGCCGCTCTCACCAACCAGACCTACCCGCTCACCGGGGGCGATGGAGAAACTCACCTTGCGGGTGATCGGCAACGCGCCGCGGCCGGCTGCGAATGACAGCGAGAGATCGCGCACCTCGAGCAACGGCGGCTGCGACGCCTCGATCCGGGGGGCAGCATGCGCAACTGGAATGTCGATAGCGCCCGTCATCGCAGCGCCTCCGCGGGCACGCGCCAGCGGCACAGACGGAGCTGTCGGGATGTTGCCAGTCGACCCTGCGCCGACGTGAACGATGTCGCCATCTTGACCTCCCTTGCCATCCCTGCCCTGCAGATCTTGACGATCTTGCATCGGGACGTCCCATCGTCGTCCGGCTTGAGCCGGTATCTATTGGCGCGATGGAGCTTCATGAAAGGCCCATCATTGTCGATTGTCAACAATTGACTTCCGCGACACAACGGCCTTGAGTGCGCAACACGCATCGACAGGAGGGTGTCATGGCGGCGGTGCTTCGCAAGCCATCGACTGAGACGGACAATGACGTCGAACGGAAGTTTGCCCCGCGCACGCTTCCCGATCAGGTCGCGGAAGAACTCGGCGCCGAGATCGTCTCCGGCCGTCGCAAGGCGGGTGAACGACTCGTCGAGCTGGATCTTGCGCGCGACTTCGGCGTCAGCCGCGGTCCGATCCGCGAAGCGATCCGCATTCTCGAGCGCCGCCGACTGGTCGATGTGTTTCCGCGGCGCGGCGCTTACATCAAGCCGATGTCGCTCAAGTCGGTTGCAGATCTGTTCAATGTCCGCACGGCGCTGTCGATGCTCGCCGTCCGTACGATGGCGACGTCACCCGTGGAAAGCTTTATCGATACGCTCGCGCGCCGCTGCGATGAATTGAAAGCACTGATCGACATCGACGATCCCATGGGCTTTGCGCGCACCACGACGAGAGCGGTCAAAACCATCGCCCGCGGATCCGGCAACGACCTGCTGGTCGAACTGCTCACCGACCTTGCCAACCAGACGGTCTGGGAAACCATCTGGAAGACCCCGCTGGACTACCAGACCCGCGACGTCCGCCAGCTCAGCGCCGACCAGATGGCCGCGACGCTCAAGGCGATAAAGCAGCGCAGGCCGAAAGCCGCAGTGACGCATCTTGGTCAGTTGTTGGAATCAGATCGCGACCGCGCTCTGGCTACCCTGTCCCGCATTCGTGGCGAGACCCTCGATTTCAGCGGACTCACGCTTCAGGACGGCGTCGCTACGACGGCGGCCGACCTCGCACTCGCTAGGTCAATACCGGGACGCTCCTAGCCTGCTTGATCTGGATCCAATCGGCACGCTCGATCGAACGACCGCTCAGGCCGGTGCGACCAGCAACAGGGCCGCCAGCGCCAGCAGCAATGCGGGCGGCATGACCACCAAGCCGACTTTCAAGAATTCGAGCGCACTCACATGTTCGGACTCGCGGCGCAAGGCGATGAGCCACAGGATGGTTGCCAACGAACCTGTTACCGACAGATTGGGGCCGATATCGACGCCGATCAGAATGGCGGCCGTGATATGCGCGGGCAGATCCGCGGCGTGACTCGTGGTGGCCGCGATCAAGCCCATGGGCAGATTGTTGACGAGGTTCGACCCCACTGCCACCGCGATGCCCGACGCCCATGCGGTCAGCTCCGGCGAGGTTGCGACCGCGTCTTTCAGCAAACGCGCCAAAGCGGGTAGCACGCCGGTCTTGTTAAGGCCCTCGACCAACACGAACAGACCAGCCACCAGCGGCAACACCGACCACGATACGTCTCTGAGAACGCCGACCGGCGACTGTCGCGCCATCGCAAGCACCGCAACGGCGACGACCCCGCCGGACACGAAGGTCGGCAGGCCGAGGTCGCGGCCAAGTGCGGATGCGATCATCAGGACAAAGGCCGTGAGCACGATGCCCGCGGCCGCGAGCTTGCCGCCAAATGGCAACGGCGCGATGTGATCGACCGACGCGACCACGCCCCGCAGGCTCTTTCGCTGCGTCAAACGCAAGGCGACGTAGGTGCTCGCGATCGCTGCCAGGGACGGCAGGGCGAACAGCTTGAGCCAATCGAGAAGTGGCGGCATCTTCTCGCCGAAGACGACCAGATTCGCAGGGTTAGAGATCGGCAGCACGAAGCTCGCTGCGTTCGCGATGAAGGCGCAGATGAACAGGTATGGCAGCGGCTCGACCTTGGCCGCCCTGGTCGCGGCATACACGGCCGGCGTCAGCACGACGGCGGTCGCGTCGTTCGAAAGAAACACCGTCACCACGGTGCCGACCAGATAGACGATGAGGAACAGCCGATGGGCGGACTGGTTTGCCGCGCGCACAGCAAGGGCGGCAAGAAAGTCGAACAACCCTTCCTTGCGCGCCACCTCGGCCAGCAGCATCATGCCGATCAGAAACAGATAGACGTCCGTCCCCTTGGCCACTGCCCCCAACGCATCGGCAACCGGCAACAAATGCAACGCCACCAGCAAACATGCACCTGCGGCTGCCCAGATATATTCCGGCCAAGAGAACGGGCGCACGACCACCCCGAAGGTCGCGACCGCTGCGATCGACCACGTCACAACGTGAATCATGTTTCCCACGGCAGCATTACCCAATCTTTCTGTCTGGCTGAGCGTCGCCGCCAAGGTAGCAGGATCGCCACGGCCGGCGCCACCAAGATGGTCGTGGCGCGTCAGCCGCTCCGAAGGTTTACAATGGCATGAAAAGAAAACGAGCGGCCCCCGTCCTGGATCGGTGTCGGCCTACACAAGGTTCGTCGCTCAGATCGTGCATTTTACCGGCTGTGGAACGGCCGACGTCGCCTTGAGTTCCACTACAAGGTGAAGCAGATGCGCGGTTCATGCTCGGTCGTAAACCCTCGCGCGCTGCCACGCGTACAAGTTGCTCTCACGAGCCGCAACCTACACAAAAAACTCGCGCAAATATGAATGAGCCCGCTTGCTGGAAGCTGCTATACCGACAAGGTATTCGGACGGTCCGAAGCTCTGCCATCAAAGCCGGGACCGCTCGACGCTGAAAATACCGATCATCCGAATGCGACCTAGCGGTCCCCTGGAGGCATCATCTTGACGATCTATGACGACAACGTCCAACGGGCGATCGAGGACCGCAACATAGAGTTGCTGATCCAGTATGCGTATGGCTATCCCTGCCGATGCACGACGGTCAAAGGCGAAGCGAAATGCATCTGCAAGATGCAATCAGATGCCCTCCGCAAGAAATTGCAGCCACAGCCGCTGTTTCAAGACATCATTCAGCCAGCCGACATGGCTTCCTAGCAGACGCGAGCAAGGCAGCGACCCTCACGAATGGCTCAGGCCGCTGGATCCTGCTCGATGGGTAAATCAGAGACCGCCATTGCCGAAGATGCGCCTGAAAGAGAACCTGCCCCAGAAACTTTGCGCAGCGTGTGGACGCCCATTTTCCTGGCGTAAGAAATGGGAGAAGGATTGGGGCGAGGTCAAAACCTGTTCGGTCCGCTGCAAAGCCGAGCGCCGTAAGGCCAAACCGCCCATGCCGGGGGGCGTCGATCCATCATGACGCAATTGCGATTGGTGCTCGGTGATCAGCTGACCCGAAACGTCGCAGCGTTGCGCGACATCACCCAGGGTGACATCGTCCTGATGGCCGAAGTGGCGGACGAGACATCCTATGTCAAACACCACAAGCAGAAGATCGCCTTCCTGTTCTCTGCAATGCGGCACTTTGCCGACGAATTGCGGAACGACGGTTTTCGGGTCGATTATGTCAAACTCGGTGATGCCGGTAACAGCGGCTCGATCGTCGGTGAGTTGCGTCGGGCCGTGGCGCGCCACAAGCCCACGCACGTGGTCGCGACATGGCCGGGCGAGTGGCGGCTGTATTCCGAACTCTCCGCGCTCGATCTCGGTATTCCGCTCGAGATCCGCGAGGATGATCGTTTCTTTGCGAGCATCGAACGTTTCGCGCAATGGGCCTCCGGACGCAAATCACTGCGGATGGAATTTTTCTACCGCGAGATGAGGCGTGAGACCTCCCTCTTGATGGAGGGCGATGACCCGATGGGCGGACAGTGGAACTACGACACTGACAACCGCAAACGGTTACCCAAGACTATTCCGTTGCCGCAGCGGTTCGGCTTTCCGCCAGACCAGATCACACAGGAAGTAATCGACCTCGTCCGCGAGACGTTTGCGGATCATTTTGGCGATCTCGACGATTTCCGATGGGCGGTGACGCGCGCGGATGCTCTGCGCGCCCTGGACGATTTTCTCGCCGAGGCATTGCCGAACTTCGGCAAATATCAGGACGCAATGGCCAGCGACGAACCCTTCGTGGTTCACGCGGGGATATCCCCCTATCTCAATGCCGGCCTGCTGACGCCGCGCGAGGTCTGCACCGCCGCCGAACGCGAATACATCGAGCGACGGGCCCCGCTCAATGCAGTCGAAGGCTTCATCCGGCAAATTCTCGGATGGCGCGAATATGTCCGCGGCGTCTATTGGCTGAAAATGCCGAACTATGCCGAAGCCAACGCACTCAAGGCGAGCCGTCCATTGCCATGGCTCTATTGGTCGGGAGAAACGGACATGCACTGCATGTCCCAGGCGATTGGCCAGACCAAGCGCACCGCCTACGCGCATCATATTCAGCGGCTGATGGTGACGGGAAACTTTGCGTTGCTGGCCGGTATCGCGCCGAAGCAGATCGCGGAGTGGTATCTCGTCGTTTATGCCGACGCCTATGAGTGGGTCGAGTTACCCAATGTGCAGGGCATGTCGCAATTCGCCGACGGCGGTTTGCTTGCGTCCAAACCCTACGCGTCATCCGGTGCCTATATCGACCGCATGTCCGATTACTGCAAGACCTGTGCTTACGACGTCAAAATCAAATCTGGTGCCAATGCCTGTCCGTTCAATTTCTTGTACTGGGCGTTTCTCATCCGCAACGCGCGCGTTCTGCGCAACAATCACCGGATGGCAATGCCATATCGAACGCTGGCGGGATGGGAGGAAGGCCGGCAGGCCGCCATCACGGCAGAGGCGGAAGAATTTCTCGACCGACTTGCAAATGACCGTTGACCGATCGCACCGACGTTCCCCGTCAGCTCGCTACAGCACTGCCCTTGGGCCCATCCGCTTCCGCAAAGACCCGACTCGCCAAAACGTCTGACGCTTCCAAACACATGACGTCGTCTGCGGTGAGTTCCCGGTCGAGATCCGCAACCAAACGACTGGCCTGGCGCAATCGCATCCGATCCAATGCATTGCGGATAGAGCGCGCGTTGGAAAACAGCGGTTGGGTCTTACGCAATGTGATATAGCGGATAAACGCATCCCGCGCGTCGGGACTGAATTTGTAGGCCATGTCCTGCAACATCAGCTCGGCGATTGCGAGCAGCTCATCATCTGCGTAATCGGGGAAATCGATATGGTGCGCGATGCGCGACCTGAAGCCCGGATTGCTGCCGAAGAACTTGTCCATGCGGTCGCCGTAACCCGCGAGGATGACCACGAGGTCTTCGCGTTGGGACTCCATCACCTGCAGCAGGATTTCGATGGCTTCCTGGCCGTAGTCGCGCTCGTTGTCTGGCCGATGCAGGTAATACGCCTCATCGATAAACAGCACGCCGCCCATGGCTTTCTTCAGGATCTCTTTCGTCTTAGGCGCGGTGTGGCCGATATACTGCCCGACCAGTTCGTCACGCGTGACCGAGACCACCTGCCCGCGCCGCACGAACCCTAGCCTGTGAAGAATGCTCGCGATCCGCAACGCCACCGTCGTCTTGCCTGTGCCGGGATTGCCGGTGAAGGACATATGCAGGGTCGGCACGTCCGACGTGAGATTCATGCGCTTGCGGATGCGTTCGATCAGCAGTAGCGACGCGATCTCTCGAATCCGGGTCTTGACCGGTTTCAATCCAATCAACTCACGATCAAGCTGGTCCAGGACATCACCGATGCCAACCTGATCGAACTCCTTGCGCAGGCCGATACGCTCTGGTCCGGCTGTATCATCACTCTCTGCCATCGCATGTGCGATCATGTCCCACCATAGCGTTTGCCTTCGGCACGATCGACCGCATAGGACTTCGTCGTGTAACGAATATTGCGACCGGCACCCTCATGCCGCTCCAGACGATAGCCGGGCTCGTCCTTTGGTCTGTTGACGATGAAGGAGAGCCGCACCGATTCCCAACCATGGCTGTTGTCGAATGCGGAGAGACGGACATAGCAATCGCCGTAGACCTTCCGACACTCGTTCAACTCCATCAGCACACCGGCGGCATCTGGCAGGTCAAATATGGGAAGGCCCCACATCTCCCAGAAGCTGTTGCGCGGATGCGGATCATCGGTGAACTCGATGCTTACCGCCCAGCCTTTTTCGAGGCAGTACTGAACCTGCCGCGAAATCTGCTCGTCGGTGAGGTCCGGGAGAAACGAAAAACATCCTTGGGTCACGCGCATTGTTTTATCCTTCACATCGAGGCGGTGGCGGTCGGGGCGTAATCCGGCATGTCTGTCGACTCGTAGTTGAAGGTGACGTCCTTCCAGACTTCGAGCGCAGCTTTCAGCGGTGTGCAGGTCGCCGCCGCCTTGGCGAGGATCTCAGGTCCCTCGTGCACGTAGTCCCGCCCCTCGTTACGCGCGAGGATCATCGCCTCCAGCGCCACGCGGTTCGCCGTCGCGCCCGCCTGGATGCCCATGGGATGGCCGATGGTTCCGCCGCCGAACTGCAACACCACGTCCTCGCCGAGATGATCGAGCAACTGATGCATCTGGCCGGCATGGATGCCGCCAGAGGCGACCGGCATCATCTTGTTGAGGCTCGCCCAGTTCTGCTCGAATAACACACCGTGTTCCAGCCGCATCGGGTTGTGATCTTCGCGGCAGATGTCGTAATAGCCGCGCGTGGTGGCTGGATCGCCTTCGAGCTTGCCGACGACGGTGCCCGCGTGAATATGATCGACCCCGGCCAGACGCATCCATTTTGCGATGACCCGAAACGAGACACCGTGGTTGCGCTGGCGCGTATAGGTGGAATGCCCCGCGCGATGCAGATGCAGGATCATGTCGTTCCTGCGCGCCCATTTGGCCATCGACTGGATCGCGGTGTAACCGATGACCAGATCGATCATGATGATGACAGAGCCGAGCTCCTTGGCGAACTCTGCCCGTTCATACATGTCCTCCATCGTCCCCGCAGTGACATTGAGATAGGTCCCCTTGATCTCACCGGAGGCCGCCTGCGCCCGATTGACGGCCTCCATGCAATACAAGAAGCGCTCGCGCCAATGCATGAAAGGTTGCGAGTTGATATTCTCGTCATCCTTGGTGAAATCGAGCCCGCCTTTGAGTGCCTCATAGACCACGCGTCCGTAGTTGCGACCGGACAATCCGAGCTTCGGCTTCACGGTGGCGCCGAGCAGCGGCCGGCCGAATTTATCCATTCGCTCGCGCTCGACGACGATGCCCGTCGCCGGCCCTTGAAACGTTTTCACATAGGCGACCGGAAGCCGCATGTCTTCCAGACGCAACGCCTTGAGCGGCTTGAACCCGAACACATTGCCGATGATCGACGCCGACAGGTTTGCGATCGAACCGTTCTCGAAGAGATCGATGTCATAGGCGATATAGGCGAAATACTGCCCTGGCCCATTCGGCACGGGATCGACGCGAAAACATTTCGCGCGGTACTTCTCTGCGGCCGTGAGCCGGTCGGTCCACACCACGGTCCAGGTCGCCGTCGATGATTCACCGGCAACCGCCGCCGAGGCCTCGATCGGATCGACACCGTCCTGCGGCGTGACGCGGAACAGTGCGATGACGTCGGTGTCCTTGGGCTCATAATCCGGCTCCCAGTAACCCATCTTCTTGTATTCCATCACGCCGGACTTATAGCGATCTTTGCCGCGGATCGTGATCGAGGCATGCTCGTTCATGTCATTCTCCTTACAGTCAGTTTTCGGCGTGGTATTGTGGCGAAAGGCACATGATCATTCGGCTGCATGAGCGAGACCGCCGATCCGTGGATCGAGGCTGCCGCTGCGATAGAGCTGCGCCATCTCGGCCATTGTCTTGACGTTGATCTTTGATGCATGACCTGCTGTGCCGAATTGCTCGAACCGCTCCCGGCAAAGCTCGCGCATCGCATCCATCGCCGGCTTCAGGAATTTGCGCGGATCCAACTCGCTGCGATCCGAGGTCGCGACTTTGCGGAAGGCGCCCGTCATGGCCAATCGGCAATCGGTATCGATATTGACTTTACGCACGCCATGCTTGATGCCGCGGATGATTTCATCGACCGGCACGCCCCATGTCTGTGGCATCTCACCGCCGAACTGATTGAACATCTCCTGCAATCGTTGCGGCACCGAAGAGGAACCATGCATGACCAGATGGGTATTCGGCAGTCGCCGATGAATTTCCTCGACCACATGCATCGCAAGGATCTCGCCGTCGGGTTGTCGTGAGAATTTATAGGCGCCGTGCGACGTGCCCATCGCGATCGCCAGCGCATCGACCTTGGTGGCGCGGACGAAATCAACCGCTTGATCCGGATCGGTCAACAACTGGTCATGAGCGACGGTGCCCTCGACACCGTGGCCGTCCTCCTGCGCCCCGGCGCCGTGCTCCAGCGAACCGAGCACGCCCAATTCGCCCTCGACGGATGCGCCGATCCAATGGGCCATATCGACGACGCGACGGGTAATGGCGACGTTGTAATCATAATCGGCCGCGCTCTTGCCGTCCGAACGTAGCGAGCCGTCCATCATGACCGATGTGAACCCGTGCTGCATTGCCGTCGCACAGGTGGCCTCTTCGTTGCCATGATCCTGATGCAGGCAGAGCGGAATCTGCGGATGCATCGCTTCCAGCGCATCGATCATTTTTTCCAGCATGATGTCGTGGGCATAAGCGCGCGCGCCGCGCGATGCCTGAATGATCACCGGCGCATCGACGGCAGCCGCCGCCTCCATGATGGCGAGGCCCTGCTCCATGTTGTTGATGTTGAATGCCGGCACGCCGTAACCGTATTCGGCGGCATGATCCAGCAATTGCCGCAAGGTGATCCGCGCCATTTCTAATCCCCGTTCTTGTTTGTTGAAGACGCGCTCATACGGTGCGCCGCTTCCGCTCCATGAGTTGCAAGATCAATGGTGTCAAAATCAGTTGCATCGCGAGATCGAGGCGCGATCCGTGGATGACGATCGAGTTCGCGCGGGACATGAAGCTGTTCTGGATCATCGACAGGAGATAAGGAAAATCGATGCCGCGCGGATTCTTGAGGCGGATCACCACCATCGATTCATCGGCGGTCGGTATCCATCGTGAGACGAACGGGTTCGAGGTATCGACCGTTGGCACGCGCTGGAAGTTGATGTCGGTTTCGGAAAACTGCGGGCAGATGTAGTTGACGTAATCCGGCATTCTTCGCAGGATTGTGTCCGTGACGGCCTCTGCCGTGTAGCCGCGATCGGTACGATCCCGATGCAGCTTCTGGATCCATTCGAGATTGATCACCGGGACGACGCCGATCTTAAGGTCAGCATGCTGCGCGATGTTGACGTCCTCCGTCACCACGGCGCCATGCAGCCCCTCGTAAAACAGCAGATCCGACCCTTCCGGAAACGGCCCCCATTCGGTGAACGTACCGGGCTTCGCCCCGTACAAATTGGCTTCAGCGTCGTCATGCACATAATGGCGTGTGGTGCCGGTCCCGGACTCGCCGTAATCGCGGAACGCCCGCTCCAGCTCCTCGAAAAGATTCGTTTCCGGACTGAAATGGCTGAAATGCTTGTTGCCGCGCGCGCCCTCTTCGGCCATCCGCGCGCGCATCTCCGCACGGTTGTAGCGATGAAACGCATCGCCTTCGATATAGGCTGCCGTCACGCCCTCGCGTCGAAAGATGTTCTCGAATGTTTTCTTGACCGAGGTCGTGCCGGCTCCGGATGAACCGGTGATCGAGATGATGGGATGACTGCGCGACATGCCACCACTCCCTCAACGGAACAAGCCGCGCCGCGCGAACAGGGGCGCATCGCTGTTGTCGTAGATCGGCTCGATGGTCTCGTGCACCGCAACGATGTCGCGCACGCCGCGCACGGACCCCATGATGAGCGGCACACGCTGATAGGGCGATCTGGCGGAGAGTTCGAGGATCCGCCGCCGGCCGGTCGAAGCACTCCCGCCCGCCCACTCCATGATCAGCGCCATCGGATGGGCTTCGTATAACAGACGCAACCGGCCTTCGTGATAGCCCGGACGCAGATCCGCCGGGTACAGGAAGACACCGCCGCGCACCAGTATCCGCAATGACTCGGCGACCAGGGAACCGATCCAGCGCATGTTAAAATCCATCGTGCCGCCGCCCTTCGTCCCCTCAAGACATTCGTCGATGTAACTGCGCACAGGGCCGTGCCAGTGCCGGCGATTGGATGCATTGATGGCGAATTCCGGCGTGTCCCGTGCGACGCGGACGCCGCTCGCCATCAGCACGAATTCGCTGGCGCCACGGTCAAGGATGAAAATATCGACACCGCCGCTGAGTGCCAACACCAGCGTGGTTTGCGGACCATAGACGACAAAGCCAGCCGAGCATTGCGCTGTGCCCGGCTCGAAGAAAGTCGCGACGGGATCGTTGACGCGCGGCCGGATCGAAAAGATCGTGCCGACCGAGATATTGTTCTGCAGATTGGCCGACCCATCCAGCGGGTCGATCGCCACGCACAGTGGCGCGTCCGCGTTCAGCACCTCAGGCAGCGCCTGTTCTTCGGACAGGATCGCGGCGACCGGCGCGCTGCGCAGCGCCCGCCGCATGATGTTATCCGCTGCGACGTCGATATCCTTCTGAATGTCGCCATCGCTATTGGCTGAACCATCACGGCCGGTGATGCCCCGCAGCGGACCATCCGCAATCAGTGCTGCCAGCTCTACCGAGGCCGCAGCCAGGGCGGCGACGACATCCGCGACCGCAGCGCCCAGCGGATCCTGCGACGCCGCGCAGTCGAGGTAGGCACGGAGCGTGAACCGCTCGTCCATAGTCGCCTCCCTTGGGCCCTCTTGCGGGGCAGATGCGGCACGGTCACCGACCGGCAGTGCGTTGCCCAACGAAGCGCAGTTTGTCAGATTAGGGAAATTTCGTTATCTTACGGCGGAGCAAAGTTTTATTTATGGGGCTGGCGCCATGGCCGACCGATTTTTTCGAGAGCTGACGCTTCGCCAGTTGCGTGCGCTTGCGGCTGTCCAGAAGTATAAATCGGTCACCACCGCCGCCAGGCATTTGCATCTGACACAGCCCGCGGTGACGCTTCAGATACGAAACCTGCAGGCGCTCAGCGGCCTGCCGCTGATCCAGCGCACCGGCGATGGCATGCTACTGACCGAAGCCGGGCGCGAGGTGCTGGCACTCTCGCAACGTATCGAGGCAGCCATTGCCTCCTGTGAAACGTCCCTCGATATGATCGCAGGGCGTACGGCAGGTAGCGTGTCGATCGGCGCAGTCAGTACTGCAAAGTACTTTGTGCCCTTTGTCATCTCGGGATTTCAACAGGCGCATCCGAACATCGAGATCAAACTCTCCGTCGGAAACCGGCAAGACATCAGCAAGGCGCTGCGCGGCTATGATCTCGACATCGCCATCATGGGCCGGCCTCCGCTGGATACCCCCATGAATGTCAGCCTGATCGGCAATCACCCGCATGTCATCATCGCGCCGACGGATCATCCGCTGGCCAAGAAAAAACGGATGACACTGATGGATCTTGCAAACGAGACGTTCCTGATGCGCGAGCCCGGTTCGGGCACCCGGGGGCTGACCGAGCAATTGTTCGAGACCGGCCGCATCCGTCCGCCCATCGGGATGGAGATGAGCAGCAACGAAACCATCAAACAGGCCGTCATCGCCGGGCTCGGCATCGCCTTCATCTCGGCCCACACGGTCGCCACCGAGCTCGACGAAAGGCGCCTCGTCACGCTCAATGTCGACGGCCTGCCGGTCATCCGGCAGTGGTTCGTGCTGTCGCGCAAGGACAAAGTTCTGCTGCCGCCGGCGCAGGCCATGCTCGACTTCGTCAGTTCCAAGGGCGCGACATTTCTGCCGCGCACCCACCGCCGGCTTCGTCTCACCCGGACATCGAAGCGTGAAGAAAACTGATCAGGCTGCTTTCGCCAGACCTAGCTCGGCCCAGATCTCCGCCAGCGCCTGCACCAGTTCATCGATATCAGCATCGGTGTGATGCGGTGACGGTGTGATACGCAATCGCTCGGTGCCACGCGGCACGGTTGGATAGTTGATCGGCTGCACATAAATGCCATAGCGATCGATCAGGACGTCGCTGATCTGCTTGCACAGCACGGGATCGCAGACCATCACCGGCACGATGTGGCTGGGATTATCGAGGTGAGCGACGCCCGCCTGGTCCAGCCGTGCACGCAGCTGCGCCACACGGTCCTGATGACGGGCACGCTCTTCGGCGCTCCCCTTTAGGTGTCGGATGCTTGTCAGCGCCCCGGCCGCCACGGCAGGCGGCAAGGATGTTGTGAAAATGAAGGCTGACGCATAGCTGCGAATGAAATCGCAGATCGTCGATGAGGCCGCCACATATCCGCCGATGACGCCGAACGCCTTGGCGAGCGTGCCTTCGATCACCGTCAAGCGATGGCTGAGACCCTCACGATCGGCAATTCCGCCGCCTTTCGGCCCATAAAGCCCGACAGCATGCACTTCGTCGAGATAGGTCATGGCGTTGTGTGCGTCCGCAACGTCGCAGAGTTCCGCGATCGGCGCGATATCCCCGTCCATGGAGTAGACGGACTCGAACGCGACCAGCTTTGGCGCATGCGGATCGAGATCGGACAATTTGCGCTCGAGATCGCGCGGATCGTTGTGTGCGAACACCCGCGTCTCGGCCCGCGAATGCCGGATGCCCTCGATCATCGATGCGTGGTTGAGTTCGTCGGACAGGATCGTGCAGCCGGGCATGCGCGACGCCAGTGTACTGAGCGACGCCATATTTGAAACATAGCCCGAGGTGAATAGCAGCGCTGCCTCCTTGCCATGCAGATCGGCGAGCTCCTGCTCCAGCAGCACGTGGTAATGGTTGGTTCCGGCGATATTGCGTGTTCCGCCGGCCCCTGCTCCGCAATCATCCAACGCCTGATGCATCGCCGCGAGCACCGCCGGATGCTGGCCCATGCCGAGATAATCGTTCGAGCACCAGACGGTCACCTCACCTTTCCCGGTGCCAGTATGATGCCTCGCACGGGGGAAACTGCCCCGCTTGCGTTCCAGATCAGCGAATACGCGATAACGTCCTTCGCGATGCAGGCTATCGAGCTGGCGGCGAAAATAGGCTTCGTAATTCATGACGTCCTCCCGTTGATCGTTACAGCCGTATCGGCGCCGAGGCCGACAGCCGTTGCCAGTCCGCTTGCTGGATGCTGTTCGAGAAAGCGCTGACGAAATTTGTCTTCCAGACGTTGCCGGGCGTTGCTGTCGCGGCACTTTGTCGGCGCGGTGATCGGCGACGTTAGAGGCGTCACTGCGACCGCTGGGCTGTCGGCCGAGTCTGGGCTCTGGTCCATCTTCATCTCCTCCGGAGGACTTTGCGGGCGCATGCCCCAGCTCCACAGCGTCACCGCGGGCATCGGCAACAGCATGAACCAATGTTCGAGGACGCCGAGCGCGAACAACGTCGACACCAGTGTCAGGCTGACGATCTCGAACGGCGTCGCGGCAACCTCGACGATGCGTTGAATCATGATCACGAGCGCCGCGCAGGCCAATGACACGGAAATCGGAAAGAACGCGCTGACCGACTTCCGCGCGAAGTAGGTCTTGAGAAACTGCACCGGTATTGGCATCAATTGATCATTGGTTACGGGAACGCCGAGAAACAGATTGATTTTTGCGCTTTGACGTAAAGTCCACAAGGCAGCAAACGTCCAAGCCGCGACCGGATTGCTCCCCCCCCAGGTCAGCGCAACGATGGCAGCACCGCAGATCAACAGAGCCACTTCGTGGTAGAGGATCGCCCGCAGAGCAAAGCCGAGACGCCGGGCTCCCTTGGCGTTCGCAGGACATGGCTCTGCTCGCGGGCCAGTCAGCCAGCCGGCGAGAAACGCAATCTCCTGCGCGCCCCATAGCAGGATCGTGCAGGTGAAGGAGACATAGGCTGCGCTCGCGCTGACGTCATCGGCCGAAGCAGCAAGGCCGATCAGCGAACCGACCACCAAACCGATCGCGATGACCGCACGCAGCCATCCGAAACGCCCGCTCATGCCGACCAGCAACAGCACGGCCCCGGTGCTGAACCACCACAGGAATGCGGCAAAGACGGGCGGTACGAAATAGGAGGCCATTCCGGTGTTTCCTCACCACGCGGGCTGCAGACAGATGTCCTTCGGCAGCACATTGGACTTGGCGGGAATTAGATAGAGCCGCCCGAAAGCCAAGGCCGCCTGCGCGGCGAGCAACCCCCGTTTGACACCCTTCAATGCGCCCCCCGTCGCACGGACATCGGCCATCTTCTCCGAGATCGACCTCAGACGCTCCATTCCTGCGAGAAAGCGCGGATTGTCCAGGTCGATCGTGACCGGAAATACTTGTTTGGAGATTTCCGTCGTGATGCGAAAGACCTGCATATCGTAGTCGGTCGGGTGCATCCCCAACGCATCGTGAAATGCCGGTCGCATGTGATCGCGGACATACATGGTTGCGAACACTGCGAGCAGAAAAAACTTGATCCAGAGCTTGTTAAAACCGCGCAGCAGCTTCGGATCGGCGCGCATCAGGAGGGCAAAGGCCTCGCCGTGGCGAAACTCGTCATTGCACCACAATTCGAACCACTGGAAGATGGGGTGAAATTGGCGCTCGGGAAGACGCTCCATCTGGCGAAAGATCGTGATGTAGCGTGCATAGCCGATTTTCTCGGACAGATATGTCGCGTAGAAAATGAACTTAGGCTTGAAATACGTGTACTTCTTAACCTTGGTCAGGAAGCTGAGATCGACACCGATGCCGTGATCTTTCAGGATTTCGTTGATGAAGCCTGCGTGACGCGCCTCGTCTCGGCTCATGAAGCTGAACAGCTCCTGGATATCCTTGTTCTTGATCCGCTTCTTGATTTCCGCATAGAGCACGCAGCCGGAGAACTCCGCCGTGAGCGAGCTGACCAGGAAGTCCTTGAACTCCTTGCGAAGGTCAGGCGGCAACCTGTCGAGATCGTTCTTGAACTCATCGGTCTTGACGAAATGCGCCTTGTTGTGATCGGCGCGCAGTTCCTTGATCACCGCGTTCCATTCGGAGCGCACCAGTTCGACATCGAGCCGGTCCATCGCGTCGAAATCGGTGGTATAGAAGCGCGGGCTGAGGATGGTGTCCTCGCGCGCCAGCTCCGTGCTGTCGGTATTGCCTTTGATCGCAACCGGTGTCCGGGTTTGCAAGCTACCTTGCGCGCCACCTTCTATGGAGATCATGCTGCCCTCCCATCCGAGAAACTGACTTCGTACAACTCGGTCAACTCAAGATATCCTTCGAGCTTCGCGCGCAGACGATCCAGCGCGCTACCCCGTACGACGGTCGCCATGCGCCGCACCACCAGACGCTCGCCGAAAGCGACGTGGGTGGGCGCGTTTTGCACGGTGACCTCGTCGCCCGGTTGAATCTGAATATCGCCATCGAGCACCACATGCGCATGTAGCGTCTCCGAGCTCTGCTCGATCTCCACCGTGCACGGGACCTCGAAAGATCGACGCGTGCTCCAAGCCAGGGTCATTGTCCGCCTCCCACCGTCATCAAGCGTGCGAAGGCCTGCCGGTTGGCCGAACCGAACGCATCGAGATCGATCGCCTTGCCGCTCGACGTATCCGTCAATGTGATCTGGCCATTGACATAGCGCGTCAGGCGAAATGGCGGCTCGGCGCCGACGTCACCGAGCTTTCGCTCGCGCGCAAGGCCACGCAACACGACCCGGATGAAACCATTGCTCCCCGGAGGCAACGTATCGATCAACTGTTTCGTGCTGGAATCATAAACGAGAACTGTGCCACCGTGACCGTCTGCGAAATTGAGCTCACGGCTCTCTACGGCTGCCGGCAGCGTCATGCGGGTCGCCCCCGTGCCCGTCAACCGTGCGGTCGTCACGGCCGCAAGCGCGAACAGCACCAATGCTGCCGCCGCAAACAGGCCACCTTTCGGGATCAGCGATTGATTGATCGATGCAGCCATGAGCAAATCGTCCTGTTATGCGGCAACGCTGGTTGGATCGCGGGAGATATAGTCCGACGCAGTCTCCTGGGCGGCGGGCGAGGCCGTCGCCGTGGCCAGCGATCTCGGCGAGCCGGTGAGCGCCTCCTGCATTTTCGCGGCTACGGCTGCGGCATCGGGAACCGAGCGCAGCATGGGTTGCGAGACGACCAGCTTCCACGGACGCACATGCGGCCACAGCAGCAGATGCGACACGCGTTCCTTGTCGGCGAGCGCCAAAGGAATATCGCCGGAGCCATCGTGATAGATCTTCACGGCAGCGCCCGCGATCTTGCTCAGCGGGATGTTCATGGTCATCGGCAGCGCGACACCGAACTGCAGCAACACGCGCTTGCTGGTGATCGTGTAACAGCAGGCGCGGGCGAACAACCATGCGAGCCCCATCAGCACCGCGACGCTGATCAAGGCCGGAACGACCGTCGCGGCGATCGTCCAACCGATATCCGCGGCCGGCGCGCCCACACTCCAGTTCGACCACAGGCGCCAGGCCAGGAATGCTCCGAAATAGAGCGGCACCTCACGAACGTGAAACGCGCGCAGTGCGAGGCCTTTCACTGTCGGCCTGCCCTGCCAGATCACGCGTTCGCCGTCCGGCAGAGGCGCGGTAAGTTCCTTTAACTGCGACGCCTCAAACTGTTTGATGTCGTGTTTCACAGCAATGGCTCCTGTCGTGCCGGCGTCGCGTAGAGCATGCCGCCACCATAATATCCGACGATGCGATCCTCCTCGCGCTTGGTGACCTGATCCGGATTGGCCAGCGCGGGAACATCGGCAAACTGGCGGCCGAGAATGGCGTGCACGCTGACGCGACCGCGGGGCTTGTCGATCAGAGCGAATGGCAACGGCAGCAAAACTCTTTTGGTGGCGATCGGCACTTGCGACTCCGATCCGACCGCAACCGGGCCTTTTGATGCTGCCGCGGCGACTTCGACTTCGAGGTAACGAGCGATGGCCTCAGCGCGATCGACCCAGACATCGACGACCACGCCGCCGATTTCCCGATCGCAACCGATCACGTTCATGCCACGCGGATCCGGGTCTTCTGCTGCAAGCGTCGTGGCCGGTGTCATGCGCAATGGCACGATGCAGGGGATATCTTCCATGGTGAGTTCAGGCACGTCTTCGCGGTCGGCCCATGAGCCCGGCCCGACGCCATCGCGCATCGGATCGCCAGTTGGCGCATAAGGGGCGCCTGGCCAGCGAGCGATGGGGGCCACCGCGACATCGCGGCGATCATTGCCGTGATTGGGCAATGTCGCGACGTGCCCTGTGCGAAGGCGATACGACTTGGCCTCCGGCATACGCGGGAAACCATGGGCGACGCCGCCGCCGCCGGTATTGGATTCGAGCGGATAGCCTTCACGCTTGTCTTCGCGTCGAAGATAGAAGATCAGACACGCAAAGAAGATCCAGAAAACGTAAAGCGTGACTTGTGCTACGTCCAGATAAGCATCGCCTTGCATGGGACGGCTCCTTGTTGCCGGCTAGCCTGGAAATTCCGCCAGGCCGAACTTGGACGGGGATCGCGTGGGTTTGACGTGAGAACTGCGTACCAATGGACCGATCGCGACCAGGGTCGCGAACAGCAAAGCTATTTCGATGTGATAGACGACGCTGTAACCGACCGTCGGGCCGGTCAATGCGCGGCCGAGCAGGCCGTGAGAAGACAGCGACGTCACCGCGTCGCGAAGGCTTCCGCCCAGCGCAATGCCGGTACCGGCAGCTGTGGCTTGCACAGCGCCCCAGGTGCCAAGCGCAAGGCCACTTTCGCCGTCGCGTGCCAGTGCCATGGCAGCGGTCAACGTTCCTGCTGCGAACAATCCGCCCCCAAATCCGATCAGCATCGTGCCGCCCCGGAACAGTAGTACCGAATTCAACGGCGCCGCGAAGATGACGGCGGCAAAGGCGAACACCCCGACCACCGCGCCGAAACCGGCAATCCGGTAGGGATCGGCATCGCGCCCCAGCGTACGCGCCGCGAGGCCAAAGCCGCCCAATGTGCCGATGGCGAAGAATGCAGTCAGCGCCGTGGTTTGTCCGACACTCAGCAGCAGGATCTCGGCACCGTATGGCTCGAGCAGGATGTCCTGCATCGAAAATGCCGCTGTCCCCAATGCCAAGGCTACCAGCACCCGGACAGACCCACCTGAAGCACGAAATTTGGCCCAGGATTGCTGAAACCGCGGCCGCGCGCGGCTGGCAGCCGTCAGCAAGGGATTGCGCGCCTCCTGCTTCCACAACGCCACGACGTTCAAAGCCATTTGCGTCACTGCGACGCCCTGGATGATCTGGATCAGCCTGATCTCGTCGAAATTGCGGAGCAACTCGCTGAAGATCACAGCGCTCCCGGCCATGCCGATCAGCAGCATTACGTAGAGGAACGCGACCACACGCGGGCGAGCGTCTTCCGGTGCGAGATCGGTGGCGAGCGCAAGGCCCGCCGTTTGCGTCGTATGCATACCCGCGCCGATGAGCAGGAAGGCCAATGCCGCACCGATCTGGCCGTAGCCGGCCGGATATTCGCCCGTGCCGGACAGCACCAGCATCGCGAACGGAAGGATGGCAAATCCGCCAAACTGCAGCAGCGAGCCCATCCAGATATACGGCACCCGCCGCCAGCCCAGGACCGAGCGGTGATTGTCGGATTTGAAGCCGATCAGCACACGGAACGGCGCGAACACCAACGGGATCGACACCATGAGCGACACCAGCAATGTGGAGACGTTCAGCTCGATGATCATCACACGGTTCAACGTGCCGTTGAGCAGCACGATCGAAATTCCGACGGACACCTGAAACAGCGATAATCGTAGCAGACGACCGAGCGGCAGCTCTTTCGTCGCAGCATCGGCGAATGGCAGGAAGCGCGTGCCAAGACGCATCCAGCCTTTCGCGAGAGATGCCGATATCTGCTTCATTGCGGCGTCATCTCCAGCGCCTGCGACTTGTAGAAGCCACTGGTGACGCGATGGCTGCGACCGGATGTCCAGCGCTCGAGCCCCTGCTCGCTCGCCAGCAGATCGATCAAGCGATGCGCCGCGACGGGTTCGATGGCCGGCGCGCGATCACCGCGCGGAAACAGCCGGCCGACCGCATGCATCACCGTCAATGCCGGCGTCTTCGGTGCGAAGGTCACGAGCATGGCGTGATTGGTGCGCGCCGCCAGACCCGCCATGATCCGGCAGATGTCGGTTGCGCGGTAATGGATCAGCGAGTCCATGGCGACGACATAATCGAAGCGTCCGAGCGCGACGTCGAGCATGTCTCCCGACCGAAACTCAATCGATGACGTATCGATATCGAACGGGATGCGTGTGCGCGCAACTTCGACCAATGTCGGCGACAGATCGATCGCGACCACCTGCGCCCCGCGCCGCGCCGCTTCGACCGACAGCGCCCCGGTACCACAGCCCGCGTCGAGCAAACGCATGCCATGCAGGGTTTCCGGCAGCCAGGACAACAACGTGTTGCGCATCTCGTCGCGCCCTGCCCGCACCGTCGCGCGGATACGCCCGACCGGAGCATCCGATGTGAGCCGTGCCCAAGCATCGACCGCCGTGCGATCGAAATAGTTTTCCAGTTCGCTGCGTCTTTCGAGATAGCTGGCGACACTCATCAATCGAACCCCAACAGATCGAAGATTTCACGATCCTTCAGCGACCTGCCCGGCGTCGGCACGATTTTGCCTTCCCAGAGCTCGGTCGCAAGGCGCATATATTCGTCGGTCACCGCCCTCAGTTCCGGCGTCTCGTCCATCTCGAACAAAGTCGATTTCTTCAGACGACTTTTACGGATGACGTCGAGGTCCGGGAAATGAGCGATGCGATTGAGGCCGGCGCTGGCGTTGTATTTGTCGATCTGATCGGTGTCCGTGCTGCGATTGGCGATGACGCCACCGAGCCTCACCCCGTAATTCTTCGACTTGGCTTCGATGGCCGCCACGATGCGATTCATCGCGAAGATGGAGTCGAAGTCATTCGCCGCCACGATCAGCGCGCGATCCGAATGCTGCAAAGGTGCGGCGAAGCCGCCACAGACGACGTCGCCGAGCACGTCGAAGATCACGACATCGGTGTCTTCGAGCAGATGATGTTCCTTCAAAAGCTTGACGGTCTGGCCGACGACATAACCGCCGCACCCGGTCCCTGCCGGTGGTCCCCCGGCCTCCAGACACATCACCCCATTATAGCCTTCAAAGACGAAATCTTCCGGGCGCAGTTCTTCCGCATGAAAGTTCACGGATTCGAGCACGTCGATCACCGTGGGTACCAGCCGCTTGGTCAGCGTAAAGGTCGAATCGTGCTTGGGATCGCAGCCAATCTGCAGCACGCGCTTGCCGAGCTTGGAAAACGCCACCGACAGATTTGAAGACGTTGTGCTCTTACCGATGCCGCCTTTGCCGTAAACCGAGAACACCTTGGCTGTCCCGATCTTGACCTGCGGATCGATCTGCACCTGCACGCTGCCTTCGCCATCGCCGCAGCGCGATGCGCTTTTCAATCTGAGATGTCCTTCGATTGCAGAGGGCGGGACTTGAATGTTCATGCGGCAACTCCCACGCCTTCGAGGCGGTCTTCGAGTTCATCGCTGGCCCTACGCAAGACATCGAGCATCTCAGGGTCCGGCGACCAGTATTTGCGCTCCTGCGCCTCGATCAGACGGTTTGCGACTTTTGCGGATGCAACCGGATTGAGCTTCGCCAATCGCTCGCGCATCTCGGGGTCGAGTACGAATGTCTCGGTCAGCTGTCGATAAACCCACGGCGCGACCTCGCCGGTGGTCGCAGACCACCCCATGGTGTTGGTGACATGCTCTTCAATCTGGCGCACGCCTTCATAGCCATGTTTCAGCATGCCCTCGTACCATTTCGGATTGAGCATGCGAGTCCGCGTTTCCAACGCAACCTGTTCCGACAGTGTCCGTACCGCGCCCGCACCGCGGGTTTGATCGCCGATATAGACAGGCGCCGACGTGCCGCCTTTGGCACGCTTCACCGCCCGGCTGATGCCGCCGAGCGTGTCGAAGTAGTGATCGACCGTGGTGACGCCGAGTTCGACGGAATCGAGATTCTGGTAGGCCAGATCGACGGTGGCCAATGCGTTCGTCAGCAACGCAGATTGCTGTACGGGTGCACCTTTCACGCCATACGCAAAACTCTTGCGGCGCGTATAGGTCTCGGCCAATTCGTCTTCATCATCCCAGCGGCCGTTCTCGACGAGATGATTGACGTTCGATCCATAGGCGCCGTCGGCGTTCCCGAACACCCGGAGCGACGCTGTTTCCAAATCACCGCCATGCTGCATCTGATAAGCGAGCGCGTGCTTGCGCACGAAGTTTTGTGCGAGCGGCTCGTCGGCAGAGGCCGCAAGAAAGCAGGCCTCGGCCAGCAGCTTGATTTGCAGCGGAAGCAGGTCGCGGAAGATGCCGGACATCGTGATGATCACATCGATGCGCGGGCGTCCCAGACGCTCGAGCGGTATCAGCTCGGCCCCCGTCAGGCGCCCATAGCCATCGAACCGCGGCCTGGCTCCGAGCAGCGCAAGGGCCTGAGCGATCGGTGCGCCCTCGTTCTTGAGATTGTCGGTGCCCCATAGAACGATGGCGACTGATTCCGGCAATGCATTGCCGTCAGCCATATGCTTGTCCAGCAGGCGCTGGGCCTGCTCGGCACCGTCTTGCACGGCAAACGCGCTCGGGATGCGGAACGGATCGAAGCCGTGAAGATTGCGCCCGGTCGGCAGAATTGCAGGCGTGCGCAGGATATCGCCGCCCGGTGCAGGCCGAACGAATTTTCCGTCGAGCGCATGCAGAATGGATGGGATCTCATAATCCTGGGCTAGCCATTTGTCGGTGGCAGCGAGTCCGGCATAGAGCGAATGCTCAGCTGCATCCGCTGCGGTGATGAGCGTCTCAGGCGCCTCGCCTTGCACCAGGCGCAGCAGAGTTTGCGGATCTGGCCGCACGCCGTGCGACGCATCGGCAACCGCCTGCAACATCTCTACACGCTGCGACACCGACGGCACCTCACCGACGACGTGCAAGCCGTGGGGCATCAAAGTGTATTCCAACTCCAGCACATTCTCAGATAGCTGACCGATCAATTGCGCCGCTGAACTGCCCCACACCGGCTCCGACTTGGCGAGGTCGAGCTCACTGGCCTGACCTTGAATCAAGAGTGCGAGGTTCACACTCTCGCTCTCATCGTCCGGCGAAAGTGCTCGCCAGCGAGCGATCGACGACTTCAACTCGACCAGGCCTTTATAGAGCCCGGCATGAGCGATCGGCGGCGTGAGGTAGCTGATCAAGGTCGCTGCCGATCGTCGCTTGGCGATGGTCCCTTCCGACGGATTGTTGGATGCATACAGGTAGATGTTGGGGAGATCGCCAATCACGCGGTCCGGCCAGCACGACGCCGACAATCCTGCCTGCTTGCCCGGCATGAATTCGAGTGCGCCGTGGGTTCCGAAATGCAGCACGGCATGCGCACCGAAATCCTCACGCAGCCAGCGATAGAATGCGGAGAATGCATGGGTCGGTGCGAAGCCCTTCTCGAACAGCAAGCGCATCGGATCGCCTTCATAGCCGAAGGCGGGTTGGATGCCGACGAACACGTTGCCGAACCGCTCACCGAGCACGAAGATGGAGGCGCCGTCGCTTTGCTGCTTGCCGGGGGCCGGCCCCCACTGCGCCTCGATCTCGCGGAGATATGTCTCCTGACGCACATGATCGCCGGTTGGAATTCTGACATGCACATTGGCATCTGCGCCGAAGCGTGCCGCGTTGCCTGTTACGATCCTTTCGCGGAGCGCATCGGCATCGGCGGGAACATCGACGTCGTAGCCCTCGCGCTGCATCGCGCTGAGCGTGCGATGAAGGGATTCGAAGACCGAGAGAAATGCAGCAGTGCCGGTGTTTGCCGCATTCGGCGGAAAGTTGAACAGCACCACGGCAACCTTGCGATCCCTGCGCGCCGCGCGTCGCATCGCAACCAATCGCAGCGTGCGCGCAGCGAGCATATCGGCCCGCTCGGAACAGACATGCATATGGCCGCCGATCTCCGCCTTCGGAAATATACAATGACGGTCGCAGCCGCTGCAGGGCAAACCCGCGCCATCGGATCGGCCGCCGTAAACCGTCGGCCCCGATGCACCGTCGAGCTCTGGAATCGCCACCATGATGGTGCTTTCGACCGGCATCAGTCCGCGGTCGGACGCGGCCCACTGCTCCAGCGTCTGGAATTCGACGGGATGGGCCGACAGATACGGCACATCCAGCTTGGCCAGAATGTCCTCTGCCGCACGCGCGTCGTTGTAAGCGGGGCCGCCGACCAGTGAGAAGCCGGTCAGTGACACGACCGCATCGACGCTGCAGCGGCCGTCCTTCATGAAGAACCGCTCGATCGCGGGACGCTGATCCAAGCCACTGGCAAAAGCCGGAACCACACGCAGGCCTTTGGCTTCGAAGGCCTCGATCACGCCATCATAGTGACCGGAGTTACCGGCGAGCAGATAGGACCGCAGCAACAGAAGACCAACGGATCCATTCGCGCCCGGCACCGGGAGCTGATCGACACCATCGGCGATCTGCCCCTTCATGCGGGGATGGTACACGCCGATGTCGGGATAATCGACGGGAGCTTCGGCTTTGGCAACGCCCCGCAGGCCGCGCCGCGGCCCATCGGCATAACGGTCCACCAGTAGGCGAACCATGTTCACGATATTCCGCTCGGAGCCGGCGAGCCAATACTGCAACGTGAGAAAATAGGCACGCATGTCTTGCGCCGTGCCTGGAATGAAGCGCAGCAGTTTGGGCAAACGCCGCAAAATGGTCATTTCGCCCTTGCCGCCAACCGGCTTGCCATCGCGCTTGCCGCGAAGCTTCTTGAGCCAGCCGATGGCGCCGAGCGCTTCACCCGACATATTGAATTTGCCGATGCGGGTGAGCTTGACCACCTCCCCCGCCGACATGCAGCCGATCATCGCGTCGCATTCATCCCGACGCGCCTGAAGCGCCGGGAAAACTGCGCGGACATGTTCGTCGAGGAACAGCATGGTTGCAATGACGATGTCGCCCGCGGCGATTGCTTCATGACAGCGCGACAATGCGACGTCGTTGGTGCCCCACTCGTCAGCGGAATGCACGGCAATGGTCAGGCCTTGGAATTCACGGCGCAGGACCTGCTGTGCGCGCGCGGCTGCACCCGACAGATGGCTATCCATCGTGACGATGACGACGCGCAATGGCGTCGCCGCCCCGGTCGGCGCGGGGTTATCGTGCGTAATGCGCTTTGGCATCGTACAGCGTCTCGACGGTGATGGTGACCACGCCATTTTCATTGGCGAAACGTTCGGTGTTTCGGCGGGCTTTGCCGCGCACGAAGAAAGGAATTTTGTGCAGTTCCTTCTCCGCTTCGGCTGCCCAGACCACAGCGATTTCGGAGGCTGCGGACGCACCGGCGTCGGTCATCGGTACAGCAACGACAGAAGCGGCGGCTTGGCGCAGGCCAAGGTGCGATGGCAGCGCGCCGTTCGCAAATTCGAAATCGTCCTTGAACATCGCCAAAAGATGCTCTTCGAGGCCCATCATCAAAGGATGGACCCACGTATCGAAGATCACATTGGCGCCTTCGAACCCCATTTGCGGCGCATAGCGGGCAGGAAAATCCTGCACATGCACGGGAGCCGAGATCACCGCACAGGGTATACCCAGGCGCTTGGCGATATGACGCTCCATCTGGGTGCCGAGCACCAGTTCGGGCTGCACCTCGGCGACAGCGGCCTCGACCTCGAGATAATCGTCGGTGATCAGCGGCTCGACGCCGTAAAGCTTCGCTGCCTCACGGAGCTCGCGACCGAATTCGCGGCTGTAGCTACCGAGGCCAACCACCTTGAAACCGAGTTCGTCTTGCGCGATCCGCGCTGCGGCGATCGCGTGCGTGGCATCACCGAAGATGAAGACGCGCTTACCGGTCCTCGCTGTCGAGGACGGCGTTGA
This sequence comes from Hyphomicrobiales bacterium, assembly GCA_026400425.1. Taxonomy (GTDB): domain Bacteria; phylum Pseudomonadota; class Alphaproteobacteria; order Rhizobiales; family Xanthobacteraceae; genus Tardiphaga. Next base: position 38,392 of record JAPLPC010000218.1, read on the forward strand.
CGTCGATCCCAGCCAGATCGCCGACCTCGGCGATGAAAGCCCGCGTCGCGGTGACGCCGATCGGGATCGTTTTCGTGAAAGGTTGGTCGCACGTGCGTTGCAGCCAGGACGCCGCTTGACCGGCGATTTCCGGATAGAGCACGACGTTGAAGTCGGCATCGCCAAGACGCGCGAGATCGGCCGGTGTCGCTCCCATCGGCGCAGTCACGTTGACGTCGATGCCGAGCTTGCCGAGCAACTGTGTGATCTCGGCGATGTCGTCACGGTGACGGAATCCAAGCGCGCTGGGACCGAGCAGATTACAGGTCGGACGGCGCCCTTCGGGCCGCGATGGTTTGCTCGTGCCGGGCGCCGGCATCGATGGCCCCGCCAGGGCGCGCACCAGTTGATAAAACGTCTCGGCTGCGCCCCAATTCTCCTTGCGTTGATAGGCCGGCAAATCGATCGCGATCACCGGGATCGGAAGATTGAGCGCACGCGCGAGACCGCCTGGATCATCCTGGATCAGAGAGCCGGTGCAGGATGCGCCGACGATCATCGCCTGCGGCTGAAACCGCGTGTAAGCTTCTTGCGCAGCGGTCTTGAACAGCTCCGCGGTGTCCCCGCCGAGGTCGCGCGCAGCGAAAGTCGTATAAGTCACAGGTGGCCGCTGATCGCGACGCTCGATCATCGTGAACAGGAGATCGGCATAGGTGTCACCCTGCGGCGCATGCAGGACGTAGTGCAGACCCTTCATGCCGGTCGCGACTCGCATCGCGCCGACATGGGGGGGGGCCTTCATATGTCCAAACCGTCAACTGCATGTCATGCCACCAGTTTCGCGCGACGGATCAGCGGGCGCGCAAACAGCTCGGCGAGATCCGCCGCCTGCTCGAAGCCCTGAATGGGCGTGAAAACGAGTTCGATCGACCATTTCGTCGTGATGCCTTCCGCCTCCAGCGGATTGGCGAGGCCAAGCCCGCACACGGCGATATCCGGTCGCGCTGCCCGGCAGCGATCCAATTGCCGATCGACGTCCTGCCCCTCGGTGAGGCAGACACCAGCCGGCAACAAGGCGAGTTCTTCCGCCATATGCTCGCGATGCAGATAAGGTGTGCCGACTTCAGTCAGCGTCATCCCGAGTTCGCGTGACAGAAAGCGCGCCATCGGGATTTCGAGCTGCGAATCCGGGAACAGGAAAATGCTGCGGCCGCCGAGTTGGTCGCAGTAGCGGCCAAGCGCGCGTTCGGCACGCAGCCGGGCCGGCAACGTCACCCTGTCGAACTGGTCGCGGGACACGCCGAATGCTTGGGCCGCAGACCATAACCACGCCGTCGTCCCCTCGACGCCGAGCGGGAACAGAGCGGCAAGGCGTTGCGCGCCACGTTCTTCCAAGGCACTTACGGTGTCGGCGAGAAACGGCTGCGCCAGCAGGAACAGCGTATTCTGCCCGACGGATGGCATACTGCTGGCGTTACGCGCGGGAAGAAAGGAGACGGGGCCAATGCCGAGCGCGTCGAATACGCGCCTGAACTGGTCTTCGACGACATCCGCGAGAGCGCCGACGATCAGCAGAGACGTTGCGTTCGCTGGCGGTGAGGACAGAGTCGGAACCAGCGAAGCAAGGCAGGCATCCTCGCCTTGCGTGAACGTGGTTTCGATCCCGCTGCCTGAATAATTCAGGATGCGCACTTGCGGTACGAAGCGCTGAGACAGCCGCAAGGCGGCGCGTGACAGGTCGAGTTTGATGACTTTCCGACGGGCAGGATCCGACCAGAAACAACAGCCGGATATCCGGACGGCGTGTGAGCAGTTGCGTGACGATACGATCAAGCTCATCATTAGCGTCGGTGAGCCCTGCCAGATCCTTCTCTTCCATGATGGCCGTGGCGAAGCGCGGCTCGGCAAAAATCATCACGCCCGCCGCCGACTGGATCAGATGCGCGCATGTCCGCGATCCCACCACCAGAAAAAACGCGTCCTGAATTTTCCGATGCAGCCAGACGATCCCGGTCAACCCGCAAAATACTTCCCGCTGGCCACTCTCGCGCCTGACAGAATGCGTGGTTCGTCTTTCGACACCGATGGCAGCATTCGCGACATGAACCGTCATGCGTGGCTCCCCGCAATCGGAGAGGTGCTGGAGGCACGGCGCTCATCAAGCCGAGCCATGCGCAGCTTGAGAATGAATTGGGCCGCGTTGACGACATAGGTGACATAGGCGGCCAGTGCGAGAAGCATCTGCTGACGAGTATCGCCGAGGCCGAGAAGGACTGCTGCCAGATAGGCCGTATGCAGCGCCAGCACCAGGAAACTGAAAACGTCTTCCCAGTAGAAGGCCGGCGCAAACAGATAGCAGCCGAACACCTCGCGTTCCCAGATCGAGCCCGTAATCATGATCGCATAAAGCGCGAACGTCTTCACGACGACCGAAGTCGTGGCAAGCCAATAGCCCTCGCCCGTCGCGAGATAGCGGACGACGAGCGTCACGCTGACCAGAAAAATCACGAACTGAAGTGGGGCGAGTACACCCTGCACCAGCGTCCAGGCCGTAGCGTCGCGGCGCATGCGTTGATCGGCTGTGTACAGCGGCGCGCGGCGTTGAGCTTCCGGCGAAGTGGGCTGCGCCGACGATCTCGCGGCAATCGCGCGTTCGGCGTTAGCGCTTGCAGCAACCGATTGGTGCGCAGCAGTGTAAGGATAGATTGACAGCCCGGTGTTGCGATGATGCGATGTCGGTGGGCAGCAATCGGGGGGATTGAACAGCGCCCCTGCTCCAGTCCTGTTTGTAAGCTTTTTTTCAGCGTTCGAAGAGTGCACCGCGCCACTCCCTATGTGCGGCCCTGATATCGAAAAAGCTAAGCCGACCTTTCTAAACTGTCAACCTATCTAAACGTAAATTAGACTTGACGCTCCGGATCGGCAATGGATTAATTGTGGGGGGAGTATCCAAATGACCGACGCGAATGAGCAATCCTTCTCAGCGGGCAGTCAAAATAACGCCAATGCCAAATCCAGCGCATCACTTCGGCAACGTTTGGCGCATCCCATCTGGCGCTTTCGGCCGGCACCGATAGCGGTGGTCAAAACGTTGCGAACGGCGATCATTCCGAAGATTGTCATGGCTCTGCGCTCACTGCCGTCAAGAACCGTCGAGCCCGCTGATCATGCGACCACCGACGCAATCGAGGCCTTCGCAGCGCTTGCATTGGGCGATGACGATGCCGCGGCGTTTGCCTATGTGGAGACGCAGATTGCATCCGGAATGTCAGCCGAGATCGTCCTGCTGGACTTGCTGGCTCCCGCGGCCCGGCACCTCGGCACCCTATGGGAAACGGACGCGACCGATTTCGTCACCGTCACCCTCGCCGTCAGCCGCCTGCAGCGGATCATGCGACGGATCGGCGACACTTTTGTTGAGCAAGCGGCGGCGTCAAGGCGAGAGACCGGCAATGGCGGCGGAGAATCAGTCCTCCTCACCATCATTCCCGGAGAGCAGCACAGTTTCGGACTATCGATGGTGGCGGAATTCTTTCGCCGCGCCGGTTGGAATCTGTGCACAGGTCCATTCGGATCGCATCAGGAACTGACGTCCCTCGTACACACCCACTGGTTCGATGTGGTCGGGTTTTCCATCAGCAGCGATCGCAGGTTGGACGAACTGAAAAAGGATATTGGCGATATCCGTCGCGACTCGCGAAACCGGCATGTCGGCATCATCCTCGGCGGCCCGATGCTGATCGCACAGCCCGGCCTCGTTGCTCTGCTCGGCGCAGACATGATGTCCGTGGATGCCGCGCATGCGCCGCAACAGGCGCTTGATCTGATGCGGGAGAAGGCCAGAACCGCCTGACCGCGCCCGGCTGGCGGTTTCCTAGTTCGGCAGCTTCCCTTGCCCCGACGTCCGCGACGCGTGCCAGATCAGATGCTCCAGCACTTCTGACGTGCGCAGGGTCGAATTGCGCACACTCTCCAACATCTCTGCGATCCGCCCGGTCTCGACCCCGTATGTGATTTCGAGAGCAGCTAACTGTGCATTCTCGACGACCGAGGACAACAAGTTCTGATAGACGAGGTCGGCTTTCGAATCGAGCCGCACGGCATTGATGCGATGGCTGCGGATGATGCCTTCCTGAAATCGGCTGCGTGCCGCTTCGGCCGCCTTGCGATCCGTCACATCGGAAAAGATCAGGACAAAACCGAGCACCCTATCATTCGTCGGCTGCACCGGGTCGGCCCGCAGCATCAGCGGCTTCTCGCGATTGCCCTCGTCGCGCAAAAGCAACTCGGCCCGCCATGAGCGCCGATGCTTGATGAGGTCGCCAAGCTTCCGACGAACGTCGTCTGACGTCTGAAAGGCATCGGCGAGATCGGCAAGCTCATTCAGGTGATGATAGGCATCAGGCAACAGCTGTCTGAACGCGCTATTTGCCAGCAGAATCCGGCCTGCAGCGTCCGCAATGACGATTGGTTGACCTGAGATTCGAACATGGCTGCTGAACTGGTCGAGCTGGTCCTGCGCGATCAGCGTCCGCACCGCACGAAACTGCAGCACGATGTCGGAGACGGACTGTCCGATCAGCCGTCCGGCGGCCATGTCCGCCGGCGTCCAGGGATCGGATGTGCCCTCCACTTGCTGGTGCCATTGCGCAAAGCTGC
>JAPLPC010000071.1 GCA_026400425.1 Hyphomicrobiales bacterium
CGGCACCGATATGCGCAAGCGTCCGCGAAGTTCGCCAGCCGGCAGGATCGCCTCCCGGGCAATTTCTATCTCGGAGCAGGCTCTCGCCGCATAGTTACGAAATGTCGCACCAGCTTCAGTCAAAGCGGCGCCGCGCGTGTTTCGTGCAAGCAGCTGCACACCAAGTTCCGTTTCAAGCCGCAAGAGCCGCCGGCTGACGATCGACTTGGACAGACCCAGCCGGCGCGCGGCGGGTGAAACGCCCCCGGCATCGGCGACTTCCACGAAAGTCTGCAATTCCTCGATGTCCATTCAACGTTCCCCGTTGCGCGACAAGGCGTGGCACCGGGCGTTGCTACCTTAGCACCGTGAGGAATGGCAACTACCGATCCGGCAGCCCCGTGGGTGCTGCCTCCGACAACTTGCCGCACGCAACAAAACAAAGGATATCCTCATGACGTTTCGCAACGGCCTGGCTTCGCTTCTTCGCCCCGAAGAGTCCGTCCTCGTTCTGATCGACCACCAGCCTTACCAGCTCGCAAACGTGAACAGCCACGAGCCGCAGATGGTGATCAACAACACGGCGGGTCTGGCGAAAGCCGCCAAAGCTTTCGGCGTCCCCACGATCCTGACCAGCGTAATCGCCGAGCGCGGCGGCCTGTTGTTCCCGCAAATCACCGATGTGTTCCCCGGCCAGTAAGTGATCGACCGCACCTTCATCAACACCTGGGAGGACAAGAAAGCCGTCGATGCCGTCAAGGCGACGGGCCGCAAGCAATTGATCATCGCGGGCCTGTGGACCGAAGTCTGCGTCGCGATGCCGGCGATTCAGGCGGCCGGCGAGGGCTGGGATGTGACCGCCGTCACCGATGCATCCGGTGGCGTTTCCGTGGAAGCCCATCAGGTCGCCATCCAGCGGATGGTCGCAGCCGGCGTCAACATGATGACCTGGCTCGCCGTGGCCGCCGAATGGCAGCGCGATTGGGCCCGGATGGACACCGCGGTCAAGCTGACCGAAACAATCGTGCAGCATGCCGGCGGTAGCGGCATCGCCTATCTGTGGGAGCAGCAGCTGCTCAACACGCCGGTGCCCGCCAAAGCAGGCTGACCCTGCGAGAACGGCAAAGGGCCTTGATACTCACGTATCGAGGCCCTTTGTTTTCTCGATTGTTGGTGTGCTCGCCTCCTTATCGCGGCAGCGTGGTCGTCCCCATGAGCGCGGTATCGATCGAACGGGCGCAGAGGCGGCCTTCGCGGATCGCCCATACCACCGAGGTCGCGAAGTCGGTCAGGCCGGCGCGGACATTGCCGCGCTGGTCGAGCTCGACGCCGAGCGTCTTCAGCATGCCGTCATGGACGGGATGCACGAAGCCCATGGCGAGCAGGACGAGATCGGCCTTGAGCACGAACTCGCTGCCGGGGATCGGCTTGAACTTGTCGTCGACGCGCACGCAATTGAGCTGCGTGACCTTGCCGTCCTTGCCCTCGAAGCTCTGGGTCAGCACGGCGAATTCGCGCTCGGCGCCTTCGGCCTGGCTTGACGACGTCCGCATTTTCAGCGGCCAGTTTGGCCAGGTCAGCCCCTTGTTTTCATGCTCTGGCGGTGCCGGCATGATCTCGAGCTGGGTCACCGACAGCGCGCCCTGACGCAGCGACGTGCCGATGCAGTCCGAGCCGGTATCGCCGCCGCCGATCACGATGACATGCTTGCCGCCAGCCAGGATTTCCTTGACGTCGCCGAGCGGCTCGTTGCCGACCCGGCGATTTTGTTGCGGCAGGAAATCCATCGCAAAATGAATGCCGTCCAGCTCGCGGCCGGGGATCGGCAGATCGCGGCCATGCTCGGCGCCACCCGTCAGTGCGATCGCGTCATAGGTCTTGGCGAGTTCGACGGGGTCCACGGCGTTGGGAGCCGTGCCGCCCACCGGCGTGTTGTAATGGAAGATGATCCCTTCGCCGACCATCTGCTCGATGCGGCGATCGATCACAGTCTTTTCCATCTTGAAGTCTGGAATGCCGTAACGCATCAAGCCGCCGGCCTTGGCGAACTTCTCATAGACATGCACTTCGTGGCCGGCGCGGGCGAGCTGCTGCGCGCAAGCCATGCCGGCCGGACCGGCACCGATCACGGCGACCTTGCGGCCGGTCTTGTGCGCGGGAAGTTGCGGCTTCAGCCAGCCATTGTCCCAGGCCTTGTCGACGATGGCACATTCGATCGTCTTGATGGTCACCGGATTGTCGTCGATGTTCAGCGTGCAGGACGCTTCGCATGGCGCCGGGCAGATGCGGCCGGTGAATTCCGGGAAATTGTTGGTCGAGTGCAGGTTGCGCGACGCTTCTTCCCAGTTGCCGTTATAGACGAGGTCGTTCCAGTCCGGGATCTGGTTGTTGACCGGGCAGCCCGGCGTACCGGGATGCACCGAGCCCGTGCCGTGACAATAAGGAATGCCGCAATTCATGCAGCGCGCCGCCTGATCGCGGGTGTCCTTTTCCGTCAGCGGAATGACGAATTCGTTGTAGTTCTTCAGACGCTCAGCGACCGGCGCATATTTACGATCGTGACGTTCGATTTCGAGAAAACCGGTGATCTTGCCCATTAAACTGACGCCTTAAGCGAGAAGTCCAAAACTCTGTCCTCATCCTGAGGAGCGCGCATCTGCGCGCGTCTCGAAGGATGAGCGTGTGATGCCCTCATGTTTCGAGACGGCGCTGCGCGCCGCCTCACCATGAGGGGTCCCGTGTTACGCCCCGATCGCGATCGGCGTTTCGTCGTTCACCGTTTTCGCCTTCAGCTCTTTCAGCGCGCGGCGATACTCGACCGGCATGACCTTGCGGAACTTCGGCAGCCAGGTGTCCCAGTCGGCCAGGATCATCTCGGCCTTTTTCGAGCCGGCATACTTCGCATGGCGCGAGATCAGGATGTGCAGGCGCTCGATGTCCGATTCCAGCAGATTGGCGAACACGTCCACCTTACCATGGGCCTCGAGATCGCCGCTGCGGTGATAGACGTTCTCGGCCACCAACTGCTCGGACAGAACGGGTTCGAGCTCGACCATCGCCATGTTGCACAGCTTCTCGAAATCGCCGTCCTCATCCAGAACGTAAGCGATGCCGCCCGACATGCCCGCTGCGAAGTTGCAACCGGTCTTGCCGAGCACCACGACGATGCCACCGGTCATATATTCGCAGCAGTGATCGCCGGCGCCTTCGACGACGGCCACCGCACCGGAGTTACGCACGGCGAAACGTTCGCCGGCGACGCCGCGGAAGTAGCATTCGCCTTCGATGGCGCCATACATCACGGTATTGCCGACGATGATCGACTCTTCCGGAACGATCGAGGAATGCGCGGGCGGGCGCACGATGATCTTGCCGCCCGACAGGCCCTTGCCGACATAGTCATTGGCTTCGCCTTCGAGATCGAAGGTGATGCCGTTGCACAGCCAGGCACCGAACGCCTGACCGGCGGTGCCCTTGAGCGACACCTTGATCGTATCCTCCGGCAATCCGGCATGACCATAGATCTTGGCCACCGCGCCCGACAGCATGGCGCCGGTCGAACGGTTGGTGGAGTTGATCTTGGCGTCGAACTTGACCGGCGCACCGCGGTCGAGGGCGGGCTGTGCCTGGGCAATGAGTTCGCGGTCCAGCACCTTCTCGAGATGATGGTTCTGGGTTTCCGAGTGATAGATCTTCTGGCCGGGCAGTTCGGGCTGACGCACGAACAGTTTTGAGAAATCGAGCCCCTTCGCCTTCCAGTGCGAAACGAGCGCGCTCTGGTCGAGCATCTGCACCTGACCGACCATCTCGCTGAACGAGCGATAGCCGAGCTGCGCCATCATCTCGCGGACTTCCTCGGCGACGAAGAAGAAGTAGTTGATGACATGCTCCGGCTGGCCGGTGAAGCGCTTGCGCAGCACAGGATCCTGCGTCGCGACGCCCACGGGGCAAGTGTTGAGATGGCACTTGCGCATCATGATGCAGCCGGCGGCAATCAAGGGCGCAGTGGCGAAGCCGAATTCGTCGGCGCCGAGCAACGCGCCGATGACGACGTCGCGGCCGGTGCGGAAGCCACCGTCGACCTGGACGACGATGCGCGAACGAAGTCGCTCACGCACCAGCGTCTGATGGGTTTCGGCGAGGCCGATTTCCCATGGGCTACCCGCATGCTTGATCGAGGTCAGCGGCGAGGCACCGGTGCCGCCTTCGAAGCCGGCGATGGTGACGTGATCCGCGCGTGCCTTGGCGACACCTGCAGCCACCGTGCCGACGCCGATTTCCGACACCAGCTTGACCGAAACCTGGCCCGCCGGATTGACGTTCTTCAGGTCATAGATCAGCTGAGCGATGTCTTCGATCGAATAGATATCGTGATGCGGCGGCGGCGAGATCAGGCCGACGCCCGGGGTCGAGTGACGTACGGCGGCGATCGTCGCATCGACCTTGTGGCCGGGCAGCTGACCGCCTTCGCCGGGCTTCGCACCCTGCGCCATCTTGATCTGCATCATGTCCGAATTGACGAGATATTCCGTCGTCACGCCGAAGCGGCCGGACGCGATCTGCTTGATCGCCGAACGCATCGAGTCGCCATTCGGCATCGGCTTGAAGCGATCCGATTCCTCGCCGCCTTCACCGGTGTTCGACTTGCCGCCGATCCGGTTCATGGCGATGGCGAGCGTGGTATGCGCCTCGCGCGAGATCGAGCCGTAGGACATCGCGCCGGTGGCGAAACGCTTGACGATCTCGGCCGCCGATTCGACTTCCTCGATCGGCACCGGCTTGCGCTTCTCGTCCTCGGCGGTCTTGATCCGGAACAGGCCGCGCAACGTCAGCAGGCGCTCGGCCTGGTCGTTCAGCATCTTGGCGAAAGCGCGATAGCGCTCCTGCGAATTGCCGCGCGCGGCATGCTGCAGGGTCGCCACGGTTTCCGCGGTCCAGGCATGGTCTTCACCACGGCTGCGATAGGCGTATTCGCCGCCGATATCGAGCGAGTTCTTGTAGATCTCGATCTCGCCGAACGCCTCGTTGTGGCGGCGCACGGTTTCTTCGGCGATCTCCGGCAGGCCGACGCCAGGTGGAGATGCCCATCTTGGACATCACCTTCAGCAGGCCCTTGCCGATCGACTTGATGTAGCGCTTGACGATTTCATAGTCGTCGAGCTTGACCGGCAGCTTGTCCTTCATCGCGATGATGGACTCGAAGGCCAGATAGGGGTTGATCGCTTCGGCGCCGTAACCGGCGAGACAGGCGAAGTGATGCACTTCGCGCGGTTCACCGGACTCGACGACCAGGCCCACCGAGGTGCGCAGGCCGGTGCGGATCAGGTGATGATGCACGGCGGCGCAGGCCAGCAGCGCCGGGATCGGGATGCGATCGGAGCCGGCCACGCGGTCCGATAGGATGATGATGTTGACGCCCTCGCGCACCGCGCCTTCCGCACGCGCGCACAACTCGTCCAGCACCTGCTCCATGCCCGCCGCGCCGAGCCCGGCATGGAAGGTGGTGTCGAGGGTGCGCGAGACGAAATGCGACTCGGCGACGTCGGTGATCGAGCGGATCTTTTCGAGATCCTGATCGGTCAGAATCGGCTGCCGCACTTCGAGACGCTTGGTGGTGGCGGCGCCCTGCAGGTCGAACAGGTTCGGTCGCGGTCCGATGATCGAGACCAGGCTCATCACCAGCTCTTCGCGGATCGGATCGATCGGCGGGTTGGTGACCTGCGCGAAGTTCTGCTTGAAATAGGTGTAGAGCGGC
>JAPLPC010000377.1:0-868 GCA_026400425.1 Hyphomicrobiales bacterium
TGATGCCTGCACCCGCCATCCACATGCAGAAGTTCTTCGGGTGGTGGTCGCGGCCGTAATTCTGACCAAAGCATCGGTCTACGGGGCGAAGATGGCCTTGGCGGCAAAATATCAAGGAAAATACGACGCCGTTCACGCCGCACTGATGGCCATCCCTGGACCGAAAATTCCCGAGCAGCAAATGCTTGTCGCGATCCAGAACTCCGGCGTCGACATGCAGAAGCTTGACGACGATCTGAAGACTCACGGCGATGAGATCAATGAGACTTTGAAGAAGCATTTGGCTCAGGCGGATTCGCTTGAGCTGCAAGGTACACCCGCCTACATCGTGGGCCGCTTTCGGGTCACTTCAGCGCTGACCTACGCCCAGTTCAAGCAAGCGGTTAGTGATGCGCGCGCGCAGGCAAAAAAATAAATGTCTACGACGCCTATGGTGAAAACGGACGCGATCAGACGTTTCAAAGCATTCTTCACGGTCGCGTGCTCGACCGCCGCCCTCGCCGGATGTACGACGACCTCTGCCCCGTCCGTTGCGATGTTGGCCGCACCCGTCAATTCGATCCGGGCAGAGGCCTATGCAGCCCCCACAAATGAGCCTTATCGTATCGATGCCATCGATGTCGGAAAGATGGATCCGAAATATCTCCGGCAGGTCGTGGCATTTTCGACCAGCGAGCCCGTGGGAACGATCGTTGTCGATCCACATGAGAAGTTTCTCTACCTCGTTACTGAGAACGGTAAGGCGCTTCGATACGGTGTCGGTGTCGGCAAGGCTGGGCTTGAGTTCACAGGAACTGCAACCATCGGGTACAAGAAGAAGTGGCCGCATTGGACGCCGACGAATGATATGATGGAGCGCGAGCCTGCT
>JAPLPC010000377.1:880-1571 GCA_026400425.1 Hyphomicrobiales bacterium
CCCGCGCACTATACTTGTTCAAAGGCGGCAAGGACACGCTGTTCCGAATACATGGCACGACAGAACCGGACAGTATTGGCAAGGCCGTTTCGTCAGGATGCATCCGCATGGTGAATCAGGACATCATCGATCTTTACAGCCGCATTCCGAATGGTTCGAGAGTCGTGGTAAGATAGCGGGTCGCATAGGACGCTGCGACCGAGTGACCAACGGTGAACCGACCGTAGCGCCCGACATTAGTGATGGGTCACGTTTGGATCGAAGGTTGCTTCGGAGGTACACGCGATGGACGAAATCGGTAAGCGTCCCAACGTGGTCCCGTGGCCCCCGATTTTATTGACCGTTTCTGCTGCGATCAGCATCGCACTTGGTTATCTGGTACCGATATCCATATTGCGAAATGCTGCGACTGAATTTGTCGGCTCTCTTTTCATAGCAGTCGGCATCGGGCTCGACCTTTGGGCAATATTGACGCTGAAGAATGCACGCACAACTATCTTGCCGCACCGCAGTGCAAGCCACCTGGTGACCTACGGACCTTTTCGGTTCACGCGTAATCCGATCTATCTGGGTAACACAATATTGATGACCGGCATCGGCCTCGCTTTCGGGGCCGGTTGGTTTGTCATCTCAGGGATCGTCTCGGCGTTCACCGTCGATTGACTAGCGATAAGACCTGAAGAGCGACATC
>JAPLPC010000377.1:1588-8047 GCA_026400425.1 Hyphomicrobiales bacterium
GATTGCGATTGGAAGACGTGCAGCCATCAAGACGTTCGGCTTGGGCGCCATGGCGGTTAGCTTGGCCGGCACCGATAAGGCATCCGCCGCACAAGAGGCCGGAACGCTCGTTCCTTTGGATGGCGGCCAGCTCCGGAAGCTAACGGACCAGTTGGCCAGGTTGCCGCGGCGGCGGGACTTCAAGACTGTACCGATGATCCTCTCAGCAAACGACCAATGGGACGCCGCGGCGCTTGAAGCAGTGATCGCCTATAAGTCACCGCACAAGCAGGTGTGGGACAATACGGAGATCGGCGGTCCGTGGCTGAACTTGATGCGCAATTCCATCAACGCCCAGGTCTGGTCCTTCAAGCATCCTGATTTTCTGGCCGTATCGGCGACTCACGGGACCGCACATCTGGCACTCTTCGATGACGTAATCTGGGACAAGTACCAGATCGCCAAACTTGCCGGCGACAAGTTTCCATCGAACAGCCTGACGAAGGTGCCGGCGGCGGCGAACGCCGATGCCAAGCATTTCGAAGATCCGCAGGGGGTATTCTCGCTCGCTGACAATTCCATACCGGTGCTGATGAAACGCGGGGTGGTGTTTCTTTCCTGCCATAACGCGATCTGGGAAGAGGCAGCAGCGCTACTGAAGGCTGGCGTCAACCCCGACAAGCTAACGCAAGAACAGCTCGCAGCAGAGCTGACGAACCATTTGATTTCGGGCGTGGTCTTAACCCCAGGCGCGGTTGGGACGCTTCCCGAATTGCAGAGGGCGGGATTTCAGTATGCAAAATAGAAAATGGATCGCAGCATCGCTGACAGGTTGGGTGGTTTTTGCGGCCGTATTCGCTGCGCTGCCCGGCATTGCGTCCGGCAGCGAGGGGTGGAATGGGCGAGTGCAAACGCCGCGGTACAAGGGTGAGGTATTTCCACCCTGGCAAAAGGGCGAGAACAACGACGCAGTCAATCGCGGCTTCGAATTTACGGTGCCGGAGGTCAACAGTCTGGCCGATTTCCACGGTGACATTACCCAGCCGCGGTTGGTTCTGTACGTAGGTGGCAATTATTTTTTTGCGATGGCGCCGCTGATCAAGGCGTTCGAGCAGCAACACGCAGAGTACCGGGGTAAAATTTATTGGGAGACGATCCCGCCCGGACTGCTGGTGAAGCAGATGAAAGCCGGGGGGACGGTGACTTCTGGCAACATGACCTGGACGGCTAAGCCCGACGCCTATTTCGCGGGGCTCGGCAAAGTCAAGCAGCTGATCGATGAGGGTCTGCTTGTCGGCCCTCCCGTTCCCTACGTGACTAACACGCTGACTATTATGGTGCCGAAGGGCAACCCTGCCAAGGTCGAGGGGTTGGCTGATCTCGGCAAACCGACGATCCGGCTGGCGATGCCCAATCCCGAATTCGAAGGCATCGCACGGCAGATCAAATCGTCGCTGCAGAAGGCCGGTGGCGACAGTTTAGCAAGCGAAGTGTACGAGAAGAAGGTCGGCAACGGCAGCGCGGTTCTGACCTATATCCATCACCGTCAGACACCTTTGTTTTTGATCCAAGGGCTCGTCGATGCCGGCGTGACTTGGCAGTCGGAGGCGATATTCCAAGAACAAGTGGGCCACCCTATCTCTCACGTGGACATTCCAGAGTCGCAGAATACCACTGCGATATATGCCGGGGCTGAAGTGCGCGATGCGCCGCATCCCGACGCGGCCAGGGCTTGGCTCGCATTCACAAGGTCAGATGCTGCCTATGAAATCTTCAGCCGGTACGGCTTTAAGAGATACAAGGGCACGTAATGTCGGGTGATGCGGTCAAACTGGAGGGCGGCTGTGCTGTAGCGCGAAGTACAGTATGACCATCATTGCGACTGCGGCCAGCGTGCCCCACAGAAGTACATAGCGAACATTGTGGCCAACGACTGCGCCTCGCGCCTCAACCTCGTTTTTAACAATCGGTGTTTCAGAATCTTCCATCGGAATCTCCCATTCCGTTCGGAAACTCGCCCCTAGCGGGGATCGTTCCGCATTCGTGATGAAATTAAACAGCCTAGCATGCGCCCGCGTTTAGGTGTGCCGCTCGATTGCACTAAATAAAACTCGATTTAATTGATCGATGTGGGCGTAATTCATCACAACCCAAGAAGGTCAAATGAAGCTTTCATTGCGCTTAGAGCTACTGGCAATTCAGTAGACAGAAGTTAGCGCTTCCATGGTTCAGGCTCGCCCTGGAAAGGAGAGGAATATTTCGCATAAGGTCGCAGCGCTAGATATTTCATTCTGGCGAGGCCCGGATTGCAGCCATTCCGTTATAAATTTCTCTCCGCTCTAGATCGTTTGCCTCCCAATCGCTAAGTCCCTGCATCTTTCCCTCTGATGCTTTTGGACACACAACCATGCCCTCCATCTCTGTCTCTGCCGGTTTCGGGATTGGCGCTATTTTCGGCATGGTTGGATTACTGAGTGGCTTCTGCCTTATGAGCAGCCTGCGCGCTTGGTGGACCGCCTGCCACAAGCTTAATCGATATAGGCAAATCTCTGTATATGCAGCTCTCCTTTTCTGTGCCGCTGATCTTCACCGGCGGATTGCTGTTCGGTTTCGGCATGGTGCTGTCGAACGGCTGCGCCTCGCGCGCGCTGGTGTTGCTCGGCAAGGGTAACCTGCGTTCGCTGGTGGTCCTCATGGTGATCGGTGTCTCCGCGCAGATGACCCTGAAGGGCCTGATCGCTCCCGCGCGTCTGGCCTTCCTGCAGGCGACGCAGATGACGCCGGCCACCGTCTCGGTGCCCGGCCTGCTGGCGCAGTTTGGTATCGATGCGTCACTGGCGCGGATCGCCGTGACGCTGGTCGCCGTCGGCGGCCTTCTGATCTTTGCACTGTCGGACCGGCGCTATCGCACTGCCTATGGCCAGATCGCGGCCGGCGTCGCGGTCGGCGCATTGGTGGTGGCGGGCTGGCTGAGCACCGGCTGGCTCGGCGCCGATGAGTTCGATCCGAGCGCCGGTGGCCGATACGCTGCAATACACCATGCTGTCCACCGGCATGACGCTGAGCTTCGGCATCGCGCTCGTGGTCGGCGTGCTTGCGGGCAGCCTGCTCACGGCAGGTATCACCGGGCGCTTCAGTCTCGAAGGCTATCAATCGGCGCAGCATATGCTGCGTTCGATCTCCGGCGCCGCGCTGATGGGGATCGGTGGCGCGATGGCTTATGGTTGCTCGGTGGGGCAGGGCCTCACGGGCATATCGACATTGGCGATCCCGTCCATCATCGCGGCCGCAGGCATTCTGGCTGGTGCCGCGATCGGTATTCGCGGCGTTGCGATCATTCCGGCCTTCGCATCGCGGTGATCACATCGCTTGTGTCGGGCGCAGTGCTGCGGCACTGTTTCGCGAAACGATCGCGAAAGTAACTCGTCATGAATCGCCGTCATCTGCTGTCATTCATGGGCTGCGTTGCAGTCGCCGCCGCGCTGCGGTTGCCTGTAGCTTCGGCGAGCGATTTGCAACGCAACATGCCGAAGCCTCCGGAGGGGCTGCCCTTCGCCGAGCATTTCCTGGCGCTGCAATTGTCGGATTCCGATCCGCATAAACAGCGACTGGTGCTCAGCGTCGCCAGCAACATGCAGAAGGCCTATGGGCAGGACAAGATCGCCATCGAGGTGATCGCTTTCGGCCCCGGCATCGACGTGCTGCGTGCGACCAGCGAATACAAATCGATCGTCGATAGTCTCGCCACGCAAGGCGTGCGTTTCCAGTATTGCGGCAACACGCTGGATACGATCGAGCGCGAGACCGGCCAGCGTCCCAACATGAATCCGCGCGCAACCGAGACCAAGGTCGGCGTCGAACGCCTGCTGACACTCGCCGAGAGCGGCTACACCGTCATCCGTCCCTGATCAGGAGAATTCGAATATGCGTTTCGTCAGCAAGGCCGTGGCTGCTCTGGCCGTCCTCGCCCTCACGGCTTCGTCGGGCATCGCCGCCGACAAGGACAAGAAGGAACATCGCGTCGCCATCCAGGTCGATCAGAACGATCCGGCGGTGATGAACCTCGCGCTCAACAATGTGAGCAACATCATCGAGCAGTATCGCGCCCAGAATGAAACCGTGCAGATCGAAGTCGTGACCTATGGGCCGGGTCTCAACATGCTGCGCGCCGACACCTCGCCGGTGAAGGACCGGCTCAAGCAGGCGGTCGATGCCAGTTTCCCGTCCAGCTTGAAATTCATCGCCTGCAACAACACCAAGGAAGGCATGGAAAAGCGCGAGGGCAAAAAGATCGAGCTGGTGCCCGAGTCCGAAATCACGCCGTCGGGCGCGGTGCGGCTGATCGAACTGCAGGAGAAGGGCTGGAGCTATCTGCGCCCGTAAGCGCAGTTAGTCGATTGAGCCACCGCGGCCGATCAGGCTGATCCAGCCGCGGTGGATGAATTCGCGCGGCGATCCATCGACCAGGATGGCGATGCCGATGCGCGCGCCAATGATCATGCCGGCAATGGCGAGTGGCGTGGACAGAGCCAGGACCGATCCCGCAGCAAGGCCCTGGCCGATGGTGCAGCCTCCCGCCAGAATGCCGCCGATCCCCATCAGTGTCGCTCCGCCGAGATAACGCCGCATCTCGCGGTCATCGTCGAATGCTTCCCAGCGGAATTCGTCGGCCTGCCGGGCCGCAAGCCAGGATCCGGCAATCACCCCATAGACGGTACCGACGCCGAAATTCGCGAAGTTGGCGCTGTTCAGCAGGGCTGCGTATAGCGCCTTGCCGATGGTGGAGACGAATGTCAGGCTTTGCGGCCGCGCTGGCCCGGCGAATTCGTCGGTCCAATAGGATGTGGCCGCCCAGCCGGCGATGATGGCGAGGCCGAGCACCACACCGGCGCCTACGAGGCGCGGGGTGCGGCGAAGCCGCGGGTCGCCAAGCGCCAGCCAGCACAGGGTCAGTCCGAGCGCGGTCACGATGATGACACGCGTATCGGTGCCCGCGAGCCGCGAGGTCATCGAAATGAGATCGGATCGCGTCCCGTCCGGCATCGGCAAAGCGATGGATTCCAGAAGATTGATGCGAAGGTCGGCGAACAGGCCGCGCAAGGCTGCGAAGGCGGCGGCGCCCATCATCACCACCACCACAAGGCTGCGCAGGTCACCACTGCCGAGGCGCACCAGAGAGCCGAAGCCGCAGGTGCCGACCAGCGCCATGCCGATCCCGAACATGATGCCGCCAAGCGCGATGGATACGAGTGGCAATGCAGGCGCGGTGAATGTCGAGAGGTCGGGATCGACCAGGCCGGCCACGATCAGGGCCTGGGTGCCAAGCATGGCGATGCCGAGCGCGAGCCCGAACACGCGAAGCCTGCGGCTGTCGCCGCCCATCAAGGCATCCTCGATGGCGCCGAATGTACACAGCCGCGCGTAGCGCGCGACATAGCCCACGGCTGCGCCGATTGCTAAACCGGCAAGCGCTTGAATCCAGGCAGACATTTTCTGCGTGGCCTCCTCCCAGATCGGCGCAGGACGCGGCCTTACGGGCCCGCCCCACATCCGCCTGCGCAATGGCAGGTTATTTTTTGTCCGTCGTAACCTCCGTCGCACAGAAGATGTCGTAGACGACCGAGATCACCTGACGGACATCGTCATTTGCGAGGCTGTAGTAAATCGTCTTGCCGTCACGCCGCGTGTGCACCATGCCGTCATAACGCAGGCGGGCGAGCTGTTGTGATACCGCCGATTGGCGCAGCGAGAGGATGTTTTCGAGTTCGGTCACGGAGCGCTCGCGCTCCGCCAAGAGGCAGAGCAGCAGCAGCCGGTTTTCATGCGACAGGGCTTTAAGAAAGTTGCTCGCCTTGCGCGCCTTGCGCATCAACTGGTCGAGCTCCGGCGAATATTCGGCGCCGTCGCGGAGTTCGGTTTCAAGATCGGAAGACAGGATGGACATCGCGCGCGCTTCGTTTGCCATGGCTAGGTCGGGCTCGCCTGCGGCAGTCGCGGCAATTTCGCGACCAGGGCGTCGAGCAGGCCCCAGAACATATCGTCACTGTTGTAGCCGGTGATGCGGCCGACCTCGTGACCGTTGTCGACGACCACGAAAGTCGGTGTGAAGCGCACGGGCGAGGCGAGAGCGACGCCGCTCGTCTTCTGGTCCTGGATATCGACGCGCCGCAGCGGCAGCAGCTTGGCTTCGTCGGTCTTGTCGTAGAGCGCGCCGACGTCGTGATTCCAGTGCTTGCAATAGACGCAGCCGGCCTGCTCGAACATCAACAGCTCGGAGGCCTGTGCGACGACGGCGCCACCGAGCATCAGCACGGCAAAGGCCGTGACAGCGACAATTCTTGCGAACACCCCTGACTTCATGTGATACACATACACAAAATCGCATGTGTATGCTAGGCCTCTGATGGTGTCGTCCCTATCGCTGACCGGAGCCGTGACGGCGGGACTGTTATCGTTCCTGTCGCCCTGCGTGCTGCCGCT
>JAPLPC010000057.1 GCA_026400425.1 Hyphomicrobiales bacterium
CCTTCGCGCGCTTCCTCGAGCGCGAGGGGCTCGGGTCGGTCGGCGCCCTGTCATCGGTTCGCGCGCCGAAAATCGGCAAGAGCCTGCCGAAACCCTTGCAGATGGTCTCTGCCAAGCGCCTTGCCGATGCGGATGAGCGCGCCGGCGAAAACCGCGATCCGTGGATCTGGGCGCGCGATGCCGCCGTGATGGCTTTGCTCTACGGCTCCGGCCTGCGCATCTCGGAGGCGCTGGGCCTCAAGCGTCGCGACGTGCCCGCGCCGGGCGCCGGAGACACGTTGATCGTGAACGGCAAAGGCAACAAGACCCGCATGGTCCCTGTGCTGCACAACGTGCTGGAATTGATTGCGGAATACGCCACCATGTGTCCGTATCCGCTACCCGCGGAGGGACCGATGTTCGTCGGCGCCCGCGGCGGTCCACTGTCGCCGCGGATCATCCAGCTGACCATGGAGCGGATGCGCGGGGCTCTGGGGCTGCCGGATAGTGCCACGCCGCATGCGCTGCGCCATTCCTTCGCCACGCATCTGCTCAGCCGCGGTGGTGATCTGCGCGCCATCCAGGAGCTACTCGGTCACGCCTCGCTCTCGACCACGCAGATCTATACCGGCATCGATACCGAGCGCCTGTTCGAGGTCTACAAGAACGCCCATCCGCGGGCGTAAGCTGTCATCGCCACATTGTCCTTGCATGCGACAATCTGTTCGGCCAAAGCTCGGCCGCTTTTGCCATGGGGGAACTAAATGGGCGCGCATGAGAGTATGGAGCACGCGGAGCATGCCGAGCATGCGTCGGGCTCGAACAAAAAGATCGCATTGCTGATCTCGCTGCTGGCCTTGTTTCTGGCGTTCTCGGAAACGCTCGGCAAGGGCGCGCAGACGGAATCGATCAGCAAGAACGTCGAGGCCTCGAATCTGTGGGCGTTTTTCCAGGCCAAGAGCGTTCGCCGCACCGTGGTCCAGGCGACGTCGGAACATGCCAAGCTCAGCCTGGGGCAGGTGGGCGATGACACCGCCAAGGCGGCGCTCGCCAAGCAGATCGACGACTGGAATAAAACCGCGCAGCGCTACCGCAACGAGCCGGACACCGGCGAGGGCTCCGAGCAGCTGGCCGCACGTGCCAAACATGCCGAGCACGAGCGCGACCTCGCGCTGGCGCGCTACCATCACTACGAGGTGGCGTCGGCCGCATTTCAGATCGGAATCGTGCTGGCGTCAGCCACCATCATCACCGGCATGCTCGTGCTGGCCTGGATCGCGGGCGCGCTCGGCCTTGCCGGTCTCGCCTTCACGGCCATCGGCCTGTTCGCGCCGCATGCCGTGCATCTGATGTAACGCGCGGCGTCATTGCGAGGAGCCTTCTGGCGANNNGGCGACGAAGCAATCCAATCCTTGCTTTTGGCTTCTGGATTGCCGCGTCGCTTCGCTCCTCGCAATGACGGTGCTTCGTTTACGACCCTCGGCACAGTTCCAGTACCGCGTCGGCAAACTCCAGCGGCTTTTCCTGCGGGACGTTATGCCCGGCGCCGGCGATCACCCGGCGTTCGTAGGGCCCGGTGAAATAGCGCCCGTGATTTTCCGAGCTTGTCACCACGCCAATCCCGTCATCGGCGCCATGTAGCACGATGGTGGGGACGCTGATCGTCGGTTGAGCAGCCAGCTGTAGCTCGACGTGATCATATCGCGAATCACCAGCGACGCTGGCGGTGCGGTGCATGTAGGAATGCACGACGACGTCGACGAAATCCTCGTTGTCGAACGCGGGCGCCGAGCGCGCGAAGGTCGCGTCGTCGAAGTCCCATGACGGCGACCACATTTTCCAGAGCTGCCTGCTGATGCCCGCTCTGTTCTGCACCAGGCCGTTACGGCCTCGCTCGGTGTGGAAGTAATACTGGTACCACTGCCGCGCTTCCTGTTCAGGCGCCGACGGTCGCGTCGCGTTGGTCAGATCCTGGATGTTGTAGCCGGTACAGCTGACGAGCCCATGCACGCGCTCCGGCCACAGCGCCGAGACCACGCAGGCGGCGCGACCGCCCCAATCGTAGCCTGCGACGACAGCCTTTTCGATGCGTAGCGCATCCATCAGATCGAGCAGGTCTTGTCCCAGCGCGCCTTGCTGACCGGAGCGGATCGTGTTGTCCGAGAGAAAGCGCGTCGGCCCATAGCCGCGCAAAAAGGGCACGATGGTGCGAAAGCCGGCGGCGTTGATCAGCGTCACCGCGTCGTCGTAGCCGCGGATATCGTAGGGGAAGCCGTGCAGCAGGATCACCGGCACGCCGGCGGGCGGGCCGCTATGCTCGTAGGCGATCTCGAGCAGCGGCGTCCGGATATGTGCGAGCTCGGCCAAGTCCACTCTCCCAGCTTCAGCGCGGTGCGTGGGCGCGATGGCGGAGCCGTTGCACGAAGCGTGTCCAGCGCGACGACGGGCCACGAATGGATGCGACGAACGCTTTGATCCGGGTCATCACCGGCGCGACGAAATCATGTGCCCGTCGTCGGATATCGATCAGAAATTCATAGAGCTTACGAAACCAGCCGATCTGCAGAAGCTTGTCACGCGTCACGTCGAAGCAAAAGGCGAGCACGCCAACGCCGATGAATTTGGACGCGATGATGAGAACGATTGCGCCGATCCAGAGATGATGAGTCAGCAGATAGACTTCGGCGAACTTCAGCGGCACCAGCAGCAAGACCACCGGTATGATGAAAACGAACAGCGAAGGGTAGGGTGAGAGCCCCGCGACCTTCGCTGCGCACCATGCCTTGAAGGCGCGTAGCGGAATGAGTGCGACGACGCGCGNCGCAACGACCGGTTCGAGATGGTCCCACAGCCACGCTTCGATCAGGAAGATCAAAGCAAGCAGGAACCAGAGCGGTTGTAACGCGCGTCGCATCATCGGCGATATCTCCGCGCCAATACGAGGTTGGCCCGTGCGTCACATATGGATGGCGCGCTTGCCCACCGCTAGCGCGGCTTCCTTGACGGCTTCCGAGCGGGTCGGATGGGCGTGGCAGGTGCGGGCCAGATCTTCGGCCGAACCGCCGAATTCCATCAGCACGCAGCATTCATGGATCATCTCGCCGGCTTCGCGGCCGATGATGTGAACGCCCAAGACCCGATCGGTCTTGGCGTCGGACAGGATCTTCACGAAGCCGTCGGTGGTCTGGTTGACCTTGGAACGGCCATTGGCCGTGAACGGGAATTTGCCGACCGTGTAGTTGACTCCGGCAGCCTTGAGTTCTTCTTCGGTCTTGCCGACTGAAGCGACTTCCGGCGTGGTGTAGACGACGCCCGGAATGATGTCATAGTTCACGTGTCCGGCCTGGCCGGCCAGGATTTCGGCGCAGGCGACGCCTTCGTCTTCCGCTTTATGAGCGAGCATCGGACCGGCGACCACGTCACCGATGGCGTAGACGCCCTTCACATTGGTCGCGAAGTGATGGTCGATCTTGACGCGGCCGCGCTCATCCAGCGCGATGCCGGCTTCCTGCAGGCCGAGGGCGGCCGTGTAGGGCGTGCGGCCGATGGCGACCAGGATGACGTCGGCTTCAAGCGATTCCGCAGCGCCGCCCGCGGCAGGCTCGATATTCGCCTTCAGGGAGCTGCCCGACGAATCGACACCGGTGACCTTGGCGCCGAGCTTGAAGCTCATGCCCTGCTTTTCCAGCAGGCGCTGGAACTGCTTGGCAACTTCGCCGTCCATGCCGGGCAGGATGCGGTCGAGGAATTCCACCACGGTGACTTCAGCGCCGAGGCGGCGCCACACCGAGCCGAGCTCCAGGCCGATGACACCGGCGCCGACCACGATCATCTTCGCCGGGACTTTGTCCAACGACAATGCACCGGTCGAGGACACGATGCGCTTTTCGTCGATCTCGATGCCCTTCAGGTTCGCTGAAGCCGAGCCCGAAGCAATCACGATGTTCTTGGCATCCAGCGTCTGCGCCTTGCCGTCGGCGCCGGCCACCTCGACCTTGCCGGTGCCGAGCACCTTGCCGGTGCCGAAGACGACATCGATCTTGTTCTTCTTCATCAGGAATTCGACACCCTTGACGTTGCCGTCGATGCCTTGCTGCTTGAAGTTCATCAATGTCGGCAGATCGAGTTCGGGCTTGGAGACCTTGATGCCCATCTTGCCGAACGAATGGCCGGCTTCCTCGAACAGTTCGGATGAATACAGCAGCGCCTTGGACGGCATGCAGCCGACGTTCAGACAGGTGCCGCCCAGCGTGCTGTTCTTCTCGACGACGGCAACCTTCATGCCGAGCTGTGCCGCACGAATCGCGCATACATAGCCGCCGGGGCCGGTGCCGATGACGACGAGATCGTAAGAAGCCATGATGAAGTCCTGCATTTTCTTCGAGATGATAGGGAGTGCAGCGGCCTCAACGGCCGCCGGACACGTCGAGAATGGTTGAGGTGACGTAGGACGATTCGTTCGACAACAGCCAGCCGATGGCATTGGCCACTTCGTCGGCGGTGCCGACCCGTTTCATCGGGACGTTGCCGGCCAGGCGATGCGCGCGATCGGGCTCGCCGCCGCTGGCGTGAATTTCCGTATCGATCAGGCCCGGGCGAATGCCGACGACACGGATCCCTTCATTGGCCACTTCATGGCCAAGGCCGATCGTGAAGCTGTCGATGGCGCCTTTCGACGCCGCATAGTCGACATAGGTGTTCGGCGCCCCCAGCTTGGCAGCGACCGACGACAGGTTGACGATGACGCCGCCTTGGCCGCCATGTTTGGTGGACATGCGCTTGACCGCCTCACGGGCGCACAGAATGCTGCCGGTGACGTTCACCGCCATCATGTGCGCGATACGCTCGGCGGTCATTTGATCGACGCGGATGCTGGGGCCGACGATGCCGGCATTGTTGACCAGCGCACCCAGCGGACCGAATGCGTCGGCTGCTTCGAACAGCGCAAGAATGTCGGCTTCCGAGCCGACATCGCATTTTACCGCGATGGCCTTGCCGTTGGTGGTTTCGATCTGGCGAACGACGTCATGCGCAGCGGCTTCGTTGGTGGCGTAACCGACCACGACCTTGAAGCCCTGCGCGGCGACCTTGAGTGCCGCTGCCCGCCCGATGCCACGGCGTCCGCCGGTGATGATGACGACGCTGTCGGTCATGACGCATGCAAAGAAGGTGTCGGAAGTAGCTGATCCAGCCGCTGACGATCGATGTAA
>JAPLPC010000387.1:0-9968 GCA_026400425.1 Hyphomicrobiales bacterium
CCGCGTCGATCAGATGGCCGACGAACTGGCCGGCCAGAATGCCGGCAGCTCTGTCGATCGCCGGACCTATTTCAAGGAGCTGTTCCGCCTGCAGGGCGAACTCGTCAAATTGCAGAGCTGGGTGCAGGATCAGAAACTGAAGGTCGTGGTGATCTTCGAGGGCCGCGATTCCGCCGGCAAGGGCGGCGTCATCAAGCGCATCACGCAACGGCTCAATCCGCGTGTCTGCCGCGTCGCCGCGCTGCCGGCGCCGAACGAGCGCGAGCGCACCCAATGGTACTTCCAGCGCTACGTCTCGCATCTGCCGGCCGGCGGCGAGATCGTGCTGTTCGACCGCTCCTGGTACAACCGAGCCGGCGTCGAGCGCGTGATGGGCTTCTGCACCGAGGACGAGGTCGAGGAGTTCTTCCGCACCGTGCCGGAATTCGAACGCATGCTGGTGCGCTCGGGTATCATCCTGGTCAAATACTGGTTCTCGATCACCGACGAGGCGCAGCATCTGCGCTTCGCGATGCGGATCGCCGATCCCTTGAAGCAGTGGAAGCTGTCGCCGATGGACGTGCAGTCGCGTGCGCGCTGGGAGGCCTATACCAAGGCAAAGGAAGCGATGCTCGAACACACCCACATCCCTGAAGCGCCGTGGCATGTGGTGCAGGCCGTCGACAAGAAGAAGGCCCGCCTGAACTGCATCGCACATCTGCTGGAGCGGAGAAGTATTGAGAGACGCAACTGTTGCACCGGCAAAACGGCCGGTGCAACAGTTGCGAATTCCGACGCAGACCGACGCGTCGAGGATCAGTAGCGGGCGACGACCGGACCGCCGAACCTGTAGTTGATGCCGGCCCGCAGGATGTGGTCGGTGAAGCTGGTACCGCCGCTGCCGGTGAAGGTCGTCGTGGTGACGGTGTTGAATGCGGTTTGCGGCGTGTTGAGTGCATTGGTCACGGTGGTGCCCGACCCCGACGAATTGCCGACATTGCCGAGATCCATGTAGAGATACTCCAGCTTGACGGTCCAATTGTTGTCGAGGGCATATTCGCCGCCCGCACCGACCGTCCAGCCGGCCTTGGTGGCCGACCACGTCACCGGCTGTGCCGTTACACTCGACGACACCTCGCCATAAGCGAGACCGCCGGTGACATAGAGCAGCAGGCGGTCCATCGGAAGAACGCCTACTCTGCCGCGCACGGTTCCAAACCATTCGAGCTTGTGATTGGTCGTGGCCAATGCCGGAGGGCATCCGGGCGCCGCGCAGATGTCGGCGGAGCCGCGCTCGTTGCTGCCCTGAATGTCCGCTTCAAGCCCGTACAGGAACTGGCCGGCCTGCCAGTTGTAGCCGATCTGCCCGCCTCCCACGAAGCCATCGACATTGGCGCGTCCGCTCAGCGGCGCGGCGGCCAACACGCTATTGACCGAACTGACAAGGGTCGGGCCGGCGGTGCGGAAGACGCTGACATTCTGTGTCCCGGTCAGATCGCCGTCGGTGCTGGCACGCCCCCAGCTGTAGCCGGCGTTGCCGCCGATGTAGAAACCGGTCCAGTTGTAGACCGCCGCGAGCGGCGCGGCCTTGGTATAGGGGCGCGGGGTGAGATCGGCGGCGCTGGCGGCGGCGGATCCGAGCCCGACGAGCAGAGTCGCGGCAAGCAGGCCAGTGTTCTTGACGATCATCATCCGCGCTCCGATTGTTTATTATGTTCACAACCTAATCGCGAATCCGATGGATGGCTGTAGCGCGGGGGCAACGACCGACAACTATCAGAGGGTGTATTTTGTGGTGAAACACGCAATCCCGTGGGATGTTCGGGACCGGCCGGCGCGACGTCCCTGGTCCGGATGACAAATAGCTCAACGGAAGCTGGCCGTTAGTGCGAAACGCCGGCGCTCAGTCGACCCAGAAATCGGGTACCGTCTGCGACAGCCGGCCGCCGATCCGCACCGGCGCGATGCGGGTGGCGAGGCCGGTCTTGTCGTCGGTCTCGACTGCAACACCCGACAATGTCGCCGGGCCGAAGGCCGGCTCGAAGCGGTTGGAAGGAATGCCGGTGGTGAAGCGGCGCACCGGCTCTTCCTTCTGCATGCCGATCACGGAATCATAATCGCCGGTCATGCCGGCATCGGTCATGTAGGCGGTGCCGCCGGGCAGGATCTGGTGATCGGCGGTCGGGATATGGGTGTGGGTGCCGACCACGAGGCTGACGCGGCCGTCGCAGAAATGCCCCATGCCCTGTTTCTCGCTAGACGCTTCGGCGTGGAAATCGACGATGATGGCGTCCGCAGCATCGACCAGTGGACAGGCCTCGATCTCCTTGCCGATGCCCGCGAACGGATCGTTGAGCGGCTCCATGAAGACACGGCCCATGGCGTTGATCACCAGTGCACGGGCGCCGTTCTTGGCGTCGATCAAGGCGGCGCCGCGGCCGGGCGTGTGGCGCGGAAAATTCAGCGGGCGGATCAGGCGCGGCGCGCGCTCGATGAACACCAGCGCCTCTTTCTGATTCCAGGCGTGATTGCCGAGCGTCACCGCATCGGCGCCGGCATCGATGTAGATCGCCTCGGTGATGCCGAAACCGCCGGCGGCGTTCTCGCCATTGATCACGACGAGATCGAGCTTCCAATCGCGGATCAGGCCGGGAAGCTTGTCGAGGATGACGACGCGGCCGGTTTTGCCGACCACATCGCCGATGAAGAGAATGCGCAACTTAACTGCTCCGGAAATCGATCACACGCGTTTCGGTTAGCACATAATCCAGCGCCACGTCGTGGGGGCCGGCCGGAATGGCGGTGATTTCCTGCGTATCGAAAGCGAGGCCGATCGCGGTGAAGGTCTTGATCGCGCGCAACTGCGCGAAGGTGCGATCGTAATAGCCCGCGCCGTAGCCGATACGATGGCCGGCACGATCGAACGCGGCCAGCGGGACCAGGACGATATCGGGGATCAGCTGTGGCGCTCCCGCCGCCGGTGCGAGAATGCCGTATGCGCCGGGCTGCAGCATCTGTTCCGGCGTCCAGGCGCGAAACACCAACGGTACATCGCGGGCGACGATCGCAGGCAAAGCCTGACGCGCGCCTCGCCCGGCCAAAGCCCGCATCAGTGGAACCGGATCGATCTCGCTGCGGATCGGTGCATAGCCGGCGACGACGGTGTCGGGCCCGATGGGCAACGGAAACGCGAGCCCGGCAAGCGCCTCTGAAGCGGCGGCGCGATCGGCCTCGCTCAACGCGGACCGCCGCGCGAGGGCGGCGGTGCGGAGTTCGGTTTTGGACGGGGTTGGCAGAGTCATGGGCCACCCTAGGTTATTCCAGTGGGAGGTCCAAACCGGACAGGTCGCGCGCGCCATCGATGATGCGAACGATCTAGGGGCCATCTTCAAGCAAGCGATAGATGATGACCCAGCGCTCGATGACAAGCACGCGTGGGTCGGGCGCAATCTTTGGCCGGACCGGACCGGAAAGCGGGAATGACACAAGTTGCAGGCAGCGGTCGGTGATACGGCGCACCCACATATTTGCGCTCGACGGGCTGCTGTCGGAAATGGCGTGATGAATACCGATCAGATCGCTGCGCGCTTGCTCGGTATAGCGCAGCGCCACGAGATCATCCCGCTGTTTTGCTATAGGTTGCGTTCGCTTCCGCGATCAGCGCTTCGACATCAAGAGGGCCATGATCGCCGCTCTCTATGCCCGTGCGATAGGCTTGCTGCAGAAAAGCAACTTGCTTGGCCTCGGCTCGCACATGCTGCTGCATCAGCCGCATCGCATCGCGAAACACATCATCGTGCGAAGCATAATGGCCATCGGCCACCTGCGCTTCGACGAATCTGCTGAACTCTTCGGGCAATGAGACTTTCATCGTCATCTCTCGCTCCGGCTCTGGCTGTCAAAATAAAAGTGCGAAGCCGCGATGGCCGTTGAAGCACTCGATCCCGGAGCACCTACGAAAGTAGGTGGGCACCGTGTGCCCAGGTCCACGGACCTGGCCAGGGACAGTTCCCGATGAGATCGATAAGGCCCCGGGGATATTATGGCTTCTGACGCGCGACGCAGCTTCGCAGCAGCAATGTAGGTGGTCTCGCACCGCTCTGCCACCCTTGTTTCAACGAAGCCTCAACCAGGCAAACAAACTCCTTGCAGATTTCCGGTTATAACGCTTAGGTTGTATATTCCGGAAATGGGAGCAGAAGATGCATCCACATTCGCTATTCAAGATCGCATTGTTCGCCGCATATGCTAGCGCTTGTCCGTGGCCCGGACTGGCTGAGGCCCAAACGGGTCAGCTCGCTCCGGAGGGGCGCACGCAGTTCAACCGCGTCTTCGCGCCGCCGGCCTCGAACGAAAAGATGCGGCCGGCCGAAAAGACTTTCTCGACCAAGTTTTTGCAGGATGCTGGCAAGCCTTTGCTAGACTTTGCCAAGTCTTCGGCGAAGGAGCGTGCCTCACCGAGGCGGCGCACTTTCGGCGCCGCGGCCTTAAAGGATTACAAACCCGACGAACCAGATGCTGTCGCGCCGTGTCAGTCGCCGTTCACGTTCAAGCAGGTCAAGGATACTACTGACGACACCACTGCCGCGATGGACGCTAAAGGTGTCGAACCCCGACCCTGCATACCAGAAAATACGCTCGACCGATTTGCCATGTGGAATCAGGTCGCACTGGACAGCACGGCGATCGATCACACCGCGCGGCCGGCAACACCCAGGCAGCGCGATGGTTTCGAAAGCTATCAGCAGCTTGGACCGCATCGCTCCAGCCGCGCCATGGCGATCGTGCATATCGCCATGTTCGATGCCGTGAACACGATCGTGCGCCGTCCGGCGGAGAATAATCTGCCCGAGGTGTCCTATTACAGGAGCTACTCGGCGCGGTTGCCGCTGACGCCCGCGGATGCCTCGCTGGACATCGCGATCGTGCATGCCGCCTTCAAGACCTTGGTCTATCTCTACCCGTCCCAGCGCATACGACTGGAAGCGATCAAGGCCGAAGACTTGAAAGCCATTGCGAGTGCGGCTGGTCCTACGGCAGCACCCTCACCTGCCGCGCCGGTTAGCCCTGGCACATCACCGGGCATTCCACCGATGAATAAAGCTCCGATGGACGTCGCTGCGGTCCTCGGCGACGCCGCGGCGCAAGCCGTGCTCGACAGCCGGCAGGCAGACGGATCAAACCACATCGAGCCGACTGTTGGCGACGACGGCTTTGCACTGGAGACCGCGCCCGGGAGATGGCAACCGGATCCGATCAGCAATATCCGTGTCGCGCTGGGAGGCCGATGGGGCAAGGTCGCGCCGTTCACCTTCAAGGATCAGACCCAGTTCCGTCCACCGCCGCCCCCGGCGCTCAACGATCCCATCTACACCCGCGATTTCAACGAAGCCCGGCGCCTGGGCGGCGATGGCCTCAATACCGACCGCAATGACAGCCAGCAATTCACCGGCGTGTTCTGGGCCTATGACGGCACCTCCTATTTGTGCGCGCCGCCACGGCTGTACAACCAGATCGTCCGCACCATCGTGCTGGAGGACTATGCGGCGAAATGGGCGAATAACGGACCTCCGCTCGAAAAACAACGCGTCATTCTCGACGTTGCGCGTATCTTTGCGCTGGTGAACACGGCGATGGCGGACGCTGCGATATCGGCATGGGAGGCGAAGTGGCACTATCGTTTCTGGCGGCCGGTGACCGGAATCAGGGCCGCGGCCACTGATAACAATCCGGACACCACGCCCGAGGCCGGATGGCGCCCTGTCGCAGCACCCGCCAGCAACGCGGCGCGCGGGCCGAACTTCACGCCGCCATTTCCGGCCTATCCATCCGGTCACGCCGTGTTCGGCGGCGCCGTCTTTGAAATGTTGCGCAAATTCTACGACGAAAAAACACCGTTCATCTTCGTGTCCGACGAATTCAATGGTTTCAATAAAGACGCTGGCAGCGAGGAACCGAGGCCGCTCCTGCCACAATCCTTCGTCACCCTCAAACAACCCGAACTGGATAACGCACGCAGCCGGGTCTATCTCGGCGTGCATTGGCAATTCGATGCCGACGCGGGCATATCGCAAGGCAACCAGATCGCGTCCTATGTTTTCGACAACGCATTTCCCTGCATCAAACGCGACGGCGCTAACTTCCCCTGCGAGGCGCTATCGGGACGCGCGCCGGACACACTGCCCTGACGCGGGGCGGTCGGCTCACCCGATCGCGACGCCGCCGCCGATGGTGCGGTTGAGCACTTGCGTGGTCTTTTCGATGCGCTCGGCGGCGGCGTTGAGCGCCGCGGCGACCGCGGTCTGGGTGGCGCGGGCACGGTCGGCGGCGACGACGCGCACGTCGCGCAACGCTGCCAGTTCCTCCTGCAGCGCGCGGATCTGCTGATGGGCATCGACCAGTTCGTCGGCCACCATCAATGCGGCCATCACCGTGAGCCGGGCATCGCCGATCTCGCCGAATTTGCCGCGCAGATTGGTGACGCGCGATTCGAGACTGTCCGCGAGCCGCAGCAGCCGGGTCTCCTGCCCCTCCTCGCAGGCCATGCGATATTGCCGGCCATTGATGGTGACGTTGACGTGGGTCATGCCATGATCACTCACGAGATCTGCTCACTCCCGCTTGGCTCCTGCTCCGCCAGCACCGTGCGAATGGTGCCGATGGCCGTATCCAGCCTGTCGGCGATATCGCGGTTGGTGCGCTCCAGTTTGCGCGTCTTCACCAGCGAACCGTCGAGTTCGTCGGCCAGCCGCGAACGATCGGTGCCCAGCGCCTGAATCCGGGCCGCCAGTTCGTCCTCGTCGCGATCGGCCTCGCGGCGGCGTTCGACGGCGCTTTCCAGCGCGTCCAGCGCGCTCATCAACCGGCGCGTCGCGGACTCGATCTCCTGCGCGCCGGAATTGGCGGGATCCGACGCTGACAGATGGGCGGGACGGTCAATCATATCCGATGGATCAGAACCTGAAGATGTGGGACGGCGCCAAAAGCCCGTGCCGACAGGGTTTTAAGCTCCGAAATTAGGCGGGCGGCGCGTCGGACGCAACGCCAGCCCAAAACCTATGCACCGTAAAGCGGTCAAAAATCGGAGCTATCGCGCCTCATACGGCACATCGGGAATGGGCATCGACACGGCTTGGACTCGCAGGAACCGAGATGCTATCCACCAGTTCTTCACAGCAATGCCGGAAATGCCACGACGCCGCGCTGGGTGCGGTTGCAGACGGTTCACTCTCCTCAAAGTTACACGGAACACACCATGGCGCAGGTTGATCACTCGAAAATGGCCAATGCTATTCGTGCACTGGCCATGGATGGCGTGCAGAAGGCCAATTCCGGTCATCCCGGCCTGCCGATGGGCGCCGCCGATATGGCGACGGTGCTGTTCACGCAATTCCTGAAATTCGATGCGGCCGACCCGAAATGGCCGGATCGCGACCGCTTCATTCTGTCCGCCGGCCACGGCTCGATGCTGCTCTATGCCCTGTTGTATCTGACGGGTAATAAAGAGATGACGCTCGATGAGCTGAAGAATTTCCGTCAGCTGCATTCGGCAACCCCGGGCCACCCCGAGAATTTCCACACGCTGGGCGTCGAGACCACGACAGGCCCGCTCGGCCAGGGCATCGCCACATCGGTCGGCTTTGCGCTCGCCGAGCGCATGTTGGCTGCGGAATATGGCGATCTCGTCGATCACTACACCTATGTGCTGTGCTCGGACGGCGACCTGATGGAAGGCGTCAGCCACGAAGCCATCGCGCTGGCCGGCCATCTCAAGCTGTCGAAGCTGATCTTCCTGTATGACGACAACGGCATCTCCATCGACGGCCCGCTGACCCTTGCCGATAGCGTCGATCAGGTGGCGCGGTTCAAGGCGCATCAAGCAGGCGCAATCGTCGGATCGTCCGTCGCTGATCGCGTGCAAGACCACCATCGGCTTCGGTTCGCCGAAGAAGGCTGGCACCTCGAAGGCCCATGGCGAGCCGCTCGGCGTCGAGGAAATCGCCGCGACCAAGAAGGCGCTCGGTTGGGATTATGGCCCGTTCGAAATTCCGGACGATGTGCTGAACGCATGGCGCGCGGCCGGCAGCAGGGGCGCCGCGGCGCGCACCGATTGGCAGAAGCGCTTCGACGCGCAGCCGACATCGGCGCGCGACGAATTTACGCGCCGCAACGACCACAAGCGTCCGGTGGCGATGGCGGATGCGATCCGCCAGTTGAAGCGGAAGCTGGTCGATGAGCCGCAGACCATCGCGACCCGCAAGGCCAGCGAGCTGGCGCTCGAAGCGCTGGTGCAGGTGGTGCCGGAAATGGTGATCGGCTCCGCGGATCTGACCCCGTCGAACAACACCCGCACCAAGCATGCAATCGAGGTGAAGCCCGGCGACTATGCCGGCCGCTACATCCACTACGGCATTCGCGAAATGGGCATGGCCGCAGCCATGAACGGCATCGCGCTGCATGGCGGCTTCATTCCGGCCGGCGCGACCTTCATGTGCTTCACGGATTATGCCCGTCCGGCGATGCGCATCTCGGCGCTGGCGCAGATCCCGGTCATCTACATCATGACCCATGATTCGATCGGCCTCGGCGAAGACGGCCCGACCCATCAGCCGGTGGAGCATCTGGCCGCGATGCGCGCGATGCCGAACATGCGCGTGTTCCGCCCGGCCGACACCGTCGAGACGGCCGAATGCTGGCAGTTGGCGATGGAAAAAACCAACGGCCCCACCATGCTGGCGCTGTCGCGACAGAACCTGATGCCGGTGCGCACCACGCATCACGACGACAATCTCTGCGCCCATGGCGGCTACGAACTGGTGCCGGCCGATGGCAAGGCCGCCGTCTCGATCTTCGCCTCGGGTTCGGAGGTCGAGATCGCCGTCGCCGCGCAGAAAACGCTGGCCGAAAAGGGCATCCCTGCACGCGTGGTCTCGGTGCCGTCGCTCGAACTGCTGCTGGAGCAGCCGGAAGAGCGACAGAAGGCGATCATCGGCGACGCGCCGATCAAGATCGCGGTCGAGGCTGCGGTGCGATTCGGCTGGGATGCCGTGATCGGTCACGATGGCATCTTTGTCGGCATGACGCATTTCGGTTCCAGCGCGCCGGCGAAGGAGCTGTACAAACTGTTCAAGATTACGCCGGAAGCCGTGGTGGATGCCGCCACGCGCAAGCACAACGCGGCTTAACTCTATCGGAATGCTGGCGAAATTGACACATTGCGCCAGCGTTTCATTCGGGGCATGAAACGCCCGCAATGACGACTATATAGAGCCCTCACGCAAGGCTGGGCTTCAACAAGGAGAAAATGAATGGCGATCCGGGTTTCGATCAACGGTTTTGGCCGCATCGGCCGCAACGTATTGCGGGCGATCTACGAGTCGGGCCGCACCGACATCGAAGTCGTCGCCATCAACGACCTCGGGCCGGTCGAGACCAACGCCCATCTGTTGCGCTTCGACAGCGTGCATGGCCGCTTCCCCGGTGAGGTCACCGTCGATGGCGACAGCATCAAGCTCGGCGACGGCAACAAGATCAAGGTCACGTCGGTTCGCGACCCGAACACGCTGCCGTGGAAGGACCTCGGCATCGACATCGCGCTGGAATGCACCGGCATCTTCTCGGCCAAGGCAAAGGCGACCGCGCATCTGACCGCGGGCGCCAAGCGCGTGCTGGTCTCTGCACCGTCCGACGGCGCCGATGCCACCATCGTCTATGGCGTCAACCACAAGACCCTGACCAAGGATCATCTGGTCGTCTCCAACGGTTCGTGCACCACCAACTGTCTGGCGCCCGTCGCCAAGGTGCTGAACGAGACCGTGGGCATCGAGACCGGTTTCATGACCACGATCCACGCCTACACCGGCGACCAGCCGACCCTCGACACCCTGCACAGCGATCTGTATCGCGGCCGTGCGGCGGCGATGTCGATGATCCCAACCTCGACCGGCGCCGCCAAGGCCATCGGCCTGGTGATGCCGGAACTTGCCGGC
>JAPLPC010000387.1:10035-11683 GCA_026400425.1 Hyphomicrobiales bacterium
AAGAGATCAACGAAGCGATCAAGAAAGCTGCGGCCGGCGAACTGAAGGGCGTGCTCGGCACGACGTCGCATCCGAACGTCTCGATCGATTTCAACCACGATCCGCATTCGTCGACCTTCGCCTTCGACCAGACCAAGGTGCAGAACGGCACGCTGGTGCGCGTGCTGTCCTGGTACGACAACGAGTGGGGCTTCTCCAACCGCATGGCCGACACCGCCGTGGCGATGGGCAAGCTGCTTTAACTAACCGACTGACTCTCGGGTCCCGGGCGCCATGTATCACGTCGTGATACTTGGCTAACCCGGGACCTTTCCACACTGTGGCGGTCCCGGTTCAGCGGCGCACCGCTACGCGATGCACCGCGTCCGGGCCACATGATCATGACCAATTCTTTCCGCACCCTCGATGATGTCGATGTGAAGGGCAAACGCGTTCTCGTTCGCGTCGACCTCAACGTTCCCATGGACAGCGGCAAGGTGACGGACGCCACCCGGCTGGAGCGCATTGCGCCCGGCATCACGGAAATTGCCGACAAGGGCGGCAAGGTCATCCTGCTCGCGCATTTCGGCCGTCCCAAGGGCCGCGACGACAAGAACTCGCTGAAGCCTGTTGCTGCCGCGCTTGCCAATGTTCTCAACAAGCAGATCGCCTTCGCCGACGACTGCATCGGTGAGCCTGCGGCCAAGGCCGTGGCTGCCATGAAGAATGGCGATATTCTCTGCCTGGAAAACACACGCTTCCATGCCGGCGAGGAAAAGAACGATCCGGCTTTCGTGGCCGAACTCTCCAAGCTCGGCGATATCTGGGTCAATGACGCGTTCTCGGCGGCGCACCGCGCGCATGCCACCACCGAAGGTCTCGGCCACAGACTGCCGGCCTATGCCGGCCGCACCATGCAGGCCGAACTCGACGCGCTCGGCAAGGCGCTGGACGCACCGAAGCGGCCGGTGATTGCGATCGTGGGTGGCGCCAAGGTCTCGACCAAGATCGACCTCCTGGAAAATCTCGTCAGCAAGGTGCAGGCGCTGGTGATCGGGGGCGGCATGGCCAACACCTTCCTGCACGCGCAGGGCGTCGGCGTCGGCAAATCACTTTGCGAAAAGGATCTCGCTCCGACCGCGCTGCGCATTCTGGAGAAGGCCGAAGCTGCGGGCTGCGCCATCATTCTGCCGGTCGATGCGACGGTGGCGTTCAAGTTCGAAGCCAATACCCCGTCGCAGGCCTACGGTCTCGACGCCATTCCCGAAGACGGCATGATCCTCGATGTCGGCCCGCAATCGATCGAGCGCATCCATGCGGCGATCGACGATGCGGCGACGCTGGTGTGGAACGGCCCGGTCGGCGCGTTTGAAATTGCGCCGTTCGATCGCGGCACCGTGGTGGCAGCGAAGCATGCCGCCAAGCGCACCAAGGAGAAAAAGCTGGTGTCGGTGGCCGGCGGTGGCGACACGGTCGCGGCGCTGAATCATGCCGGCGTGGCCGACGACTTCACCTATATCTCGACAGCTGGTGGGGCCTTTCTCGAGTGGATGGAAGGCAAGCCGCTGCCTGGCGTGGACGTGCTGAAGAAGAGCTGACGACAGCTTGAGGTTGCCGTTGCGGAGCTGCGCGTTTATGGTATGTTCTTGATATGAGCGATCAACCCATC
>JAPLPC010000519.1 GCA_026400425.1 Hyphomicrobiales bacterium
CGACGCCGCCGGCGCCGCCTATCGCTTCGTCTGGAACGTGTATTGCGACTGGTATCTCGAA
The DNA here is from genome assembly GCA_026400425.1 of Hyphomicrobiales bacterium. Lineage (GTDB taxonomy): Bacteria > Pseudomonadota > Alphaproteobacteria > Rhizobiales > Xanthobacteraceae > Tardiphaga. The sequence continues at coordinate 62 of JAPLPC010000519.1, forward strand.
CTCGCAAAACCCTTCATGATGGGCGAGGACGGCCCGGCCAAGACCGAGACCCGCGCCATGGTCGCATGGGCGCGCGACGAGATCCTCAAGCTGCTGCATCCGTTCATGCCCTTCATCACCGAAGAGCTATGGGCGGTCACCGCCAAGCGCGACAGCCTGCTGGTGCTGACGCCGTGGTCGCGCAAGGCGACCGGCATGACGCGCGAGCAGGAGTCGCTCATCATGGCCACCGCTACCAGCGATCCCATCGTCGCGCCGATCCTGCTCGCCGATCAGTTCCCGGCGGATTTCACCGACGATGCCGCCGAAGCCGAGATCGGCTGGGTGGTCGATCTCATCACCGCCGTGCGTTCGCTGCGCGCCGAGATGAACATCGTGCCGGCGACGCTGACGCCATTGGTGCTGGTCGCGGCGTCGGCCGAGATGCAGGCCCGCGCGCAGCGCTGGAGCGACGTCATCAAGCGCTTGGCGCGCATCAGCGACATCACCTTCGCCGACAAGGCGCCGGAGGGCACCGTGCAGCTGATCGTGCGCGGTGAAGTCGCCGGCCTGCCGCTCAAGGGGCTGATCGATGTCGTCGCCGAACAGGCGCGGCTCGACAAGGAGCTCGCCAAGGCTGACGCCGACATCAAACGCGCGGATGCCAAGCTCGGCAACGAGAAGTTCGTAGCCAATGCAGCGGAAGAGATCGTCGATGAAGAGCGCGAAAAGCGTGCCGCAGCCGAAGGCCGCAAGGCAAAGACGCTGGAAGCGCTGGAGCGGCTGAAGACGATGAGCTGAGTGTACGGCGGGCAAAGCGCAGCGTGCCCACCATCACCGACACAGCATGTGATGATGGGCACGGCGCTTCGCGCCTTTGCCTACCCTACAGTTTCGCAAACGGCTTGCTGAAATACCGCGAGCCTTTCAGGCCGAAACGCCAGGGCAGTTCAACGCCCTTGGTGATGCCGATGCGGACGCCGACCACCATCTCGGGCACGGTTGATCGGGCCAATAGCTCGAAAGGCGGGCAGTCGAGCGGCGCGCCGTCATGGGCGCCGGTGATGCCAAGCGCTGCGCACAGTCGGCCAGGGCCGGAACATAGCAGGCGCTCGTCTTGCAAGCCGCGACGCAATTGCATCGACGCCACGCCGACTTCGGGCACGATCGCGCGCACCAGCACAGCACTGGCCGATCCCTCGGCCTCGCAGACGAAATTAACGCACCAGTGGATGCCATAGGAGCGATACACATAGGCATGGCCGGGTGGGCCGAACATCACTCCGTTGCGTGGCGTGCGGCGGACATAGGAATGCGATGCCGGATCGGTGTGATGATAGGCTTCGACTTCCACGATGGTGCCGCCAGCGCCGTTGAACAGCAGCGTGGCTCCAACCAGATCCCGGGCGACCTCATGCACGCTGCGGTCGAAGAACGCCTGATTCAGTACTTTGCCGGGCTTGTGAACGGTAGCAGCGGATTTTCGGGCCATCATTCGCGATATGCCTGGATGCGGGGCCGGGTCAGGCGAGGGCGGGTTGCGAGCGGGCGCATGGCGGATTACCTAGAGCATTGCACAGAACGGACAAGTCATGGTCACCGTCCTCGATACCGTATCATCGTCGCCAATCCGCCCGCGGCACCCCGAAAAGGTGAATCGTCCGGATAATGTTTCGCCGCAGAAGCCGGATTGGATCCGCGTGCGTGCGCCGACCAGCCGTGGCTATGGCGACACCCGCAAGATCGTCAAGGAAAACGGCCTCGTCACCGTGTGCGAGGAAGCCGGCTGCCCCAATATCGGCGAATGCTGGCAGAAGAAGCATGCCACCTTCATGATCATGGGGGACACCTGCACCCGTGCCTGTGCGTTCTGCAACGTGAAAACGGGCATGCCGAATGCGCTCGACGCGCATGAGCCGGCGCATGTCGCCGAAGCCGTGCGCAAACTCGGCCTGCATCACGTGGTCATCACCTCGGTGGACCGCGACGATCTCGCCGACGGCGGTGCCGAGCATTTTGCGCAAGTCATCCGCGCCATTCGCGAGGCCTGCCCGACCACCACCATCGAAATCCTGACGCCGGATTTTCTGCGCAAGCCGGGCGCCCTCGAAGTCGTGGTCGCCGCGAAGCCCGACGTGTTCAACCACAATCTCGAAACCGTGCCGTCGCGCTATCTCACGGTCCGGCCGGGCGCGCGCTATTTCCATTCGCTGCGCCTGCTGCAGAAAGTGAAAGAACTCGATCCCACCATCTTCACCAAGTCGGGCATCATGGTCGGGCTCGGTGAAGAGCGGCCGGAAGTGCTGCAGGTGATGGACGACATGCGCTCGGCCGAGATCGACTTCCTTACTATCGGGCAATATCTGCAGCCGACGCGCAAGCATCATGTGGTGTCGCGCTATGTCACGCCGGATGAATTCGCGGGCTATGAGAAGGTCGCCTACACCAAGGGGTTCCTGATGGTGTCGGCCTCGCCGCTGACGCGCTCGTCGCATCATGCTGGCGAAGATTTTGCCAAGCTCAGGGCTGCGCGCGAAGCCATCGCACGCTGAGTGATCGCCAATGCCGAGATTTGCCAATAAGCGCCGTGTGCGCCACAGCGCACCGCAGATGTTCGACCTCGTCGCCGATGTCGAGCGCTATCCGCAATTCGTGCCGCTCTGCAAGGCGTTGAAGATTCGCCAGCGTACGCAGAATAACGATGGCACCGAGGTGATCGTCGCCGACATGACGGTGTCGTTCAAGCTGGTGCAGGAGACCTTCACCAGCAAGGTCACGCTCGATCGTGTGAACCTGAAAATCCTGGTCGAATATCTACGCGGTCCATTCAGCAATCTCGAGAACCGCTGGACCTTCGAGCCGAAGAGCGACACCGAATGCGATGTCGGCTTCTTCATCGACTACGAATTCAAGAGCCGCATGTTGGCTTTGTTGATGGGCTCGATGTTCGACGCAGCGTTCCAGCGATTTGCCATCGCGTTCGAGAAACGCGCGGATGAAGTGTATCGGGCAAGGGCGTAGCTCCGGACCCTCGTGGTGAGGAGCGCGGCATTACGCGCGTCTCGAACCATGAGCTGGCCGGGCTCCCCGCTCGCTGCCATCCTTCGAGACGCCGCTGCGCGGCTCCTCAGGATGAGGGCGGGGGGGGGGGTGATCATTCCGCTTTCGGCTTCGGCTTTCTCGCCTTCGCCACCGGGCGTGTCGCCGCCTTGCGCCGCGGCGAGCGCGCCACTCGCGCGTTGCTCGCCAGTGCGCGCTTTTTTGCCGGCGCTTGCGGGCCACGCGCCAATTCGATCAGCATCCGCAGTGCTTCCAGCACCGAGCGCTGACGCACCGCACTGCGGCCGATGGCGCCGAAGCGGCACTCCCTGTTGACGATCCGGCCGTCACGCGCGGCGACGGCAAAATGCACGAGGCCGACCGGCTTGCCCGGCGTTGCGCCGCCGGGCCCGGCGATGCCGGTGATCGACACCGCGAGATCGACATCGGCTTCTTCCAGTGCGCCCACCGCCATCTGGATCGCAGTCTCTTTGCTGACTGCACCAAAACTCTCCAGCGTCGTCGCCTTGACGCCGAGCATCTTGCGCTTGGCGTCATTGGAATAGGTGACGAAGCCGCGATCGATCACATCGGACGATCCGGGAATTTCAGTGAGCGCGCCGGCCACCAGGCCGCCGGTGCAGGATTCCGCCGTCGCAACGGTCAGTTTGCGGCTGCGGCAAAGGTCGAGCAGCGCGCGGGAGAGGGCTCTTGCGTCGCTGCCAGCCATGTCAGGCGATCCGATCTTCCGAGGTCCACGGCAAGCGAATAGTAGCTGCGGCGGTCGCTGCGATGCCTTCCTCGCGGCCGGTGAAGCCAAGCCGTTCGCTGGTCGTCGCCTTCACGGCCACGCGCGACACCGGTACGCCGGAAATCTCGCTGATGCGCGCACGCATGGCATCGCGCAGCGGGCCAATTTTGGGGCGCTCGCAGATCAGCGTCACTTCGAGACTGGCGATGCGGCCGCCACGTGCGGTGACGCGACCGACGGCATATTCCAAGAATTTATCCGACGCAGCGCCCTTCCACTTGTCGTCGCTCGGTGGAAAGTGCGAGCCGATATCGCCATCGGCCAGCGCGCCGAGGATCGCATCGACCAGCGCATGCAGGCCGACGTCACCGTCAGAGTGAGCAAGGAAGCCGCGCGTATGCGGCACGCGCACGCCGCAGATCATCAAGTGATCGCCTTCTCCGAAGGCGTGCACGTCATAGCCCGTGCCCATGCGGATATCGCCGAGCGCGGCGGCGAGGCGGGCTTCTTCGCGGGAAAAGTCTTCGGGAGTCGTCAGCTTCATATTCGCAGGATCGCCTTCAAAAGTTGCCACGGTCAATCCCGCCCATTCGGCAAGCGCGGCATCATCGGTGAAATCGTCGCGTCCTTCTGCTGCGGCACGACGATGCGCCGCGAGGATGACATCGAAACGAAAAGCTTGTGGTGTCTGCGCGATGCGCAACTTTGCCCGTTCAGGCGTCGCTTCCACATGGCCGGCATCATTGACGACTTTGATCGTATCGACCACCGGCGCAGTCGGCACTGCGGCGCCGGTGATCTGTGCAGCGGCAATGGCGCGCTCGATCACGGCTGGCGAAACGAAGGGGCGGGCGGCATCGTGAATCAGCACGATATCCGGTGCCTGGTCGGCGAGGGCTTCCAGGCCGGCATGGACCGAGGCCTGCCGGGTCGCGCCGCCATTGGCGGGAACCTGATACCGCATCCCCGTCACTGCCTCGTTGAACAGGGCGACATCGTCGGGATTCGTGATGGGCTGCACTGCCATCACTTGCGGATGCGCGCAAAACGGTTCCATGGCCCGGGCGATCACCGGCCGGCCGCCGATGGTGCGATATTGTTTGGGGCCGCTGCCACCGGCGCGCAGGCCGCGGCCGGCAGCAACGATGATGGCAGCTGTCTTCGGTGATTTTGTCATCAGCATCAGGTGATTAAGAGGTAAGCGTTAGTCGCAAAGCCCTTAGCACGACCACGCTGGAAACAGTAGGATTACGCGCGCATGACGCATTTCCGTGCATTGCTGCACTGCACTTGCAAAGTGTGCAGAGTTGGCTAATGTGTAGGCATGAATATTGACTGCACAACAAATGTGCGCATACTAAGCCCGATTGCCGCAGCGCCGCGGAAAAGAGCAGGACGAGTAGGTCTGTGAGTCCGGACACCGTATACGCCAAGCCATTGAAAATTGGTGACGTCGAAATCGCCAATCGAGTCGTGCTTGCGCCGATGTCGGGGATCACCGACGCGCCATTCCGACGCCTGACAGGCGAGCTCGGCGCCGGCCTGGTGGTTTCCGAAATGACCGCCAGCGACGACCTCGTCAATGGCCGTCCGATGTCCGTGCTGCGCTGTGAGGCCACCGGCATTGGACCGCATGTGGTGCAACTCGCCGGCTGCCAAGCGCATTGGATGGCCGAAGGCGCACGGATCGCCGAGGGCGCCGGCGCCGACATCATCGATATCAATATGGGCTGCCCGGCGCGCCACGTAACGGGCGGACAGTCCGGTTCGGCGCTGATGCGCGATCTCGATCACGCGCTGACTTTGATCGAAGCGACGATTGCCGCCGTCAAAGTGCCGGTGACGCTGAAAATGCGTCTCGGTTGGGACGATCGCACGATGAATGCTCCTGAACTCGCGCGTCGCGCGGAGCAGGCGGGTGTTCAGCTCATCACCGTGCATGGTCGCACCCGATGCCAGTTCTATAAGGGCGGCGCCAATTGGGACGCCGTGCGGCCGGTGAAAGGCGCCGTGTCCATCCCGGTCGTGGTCAATGGCGACATCACATCCTACGACAAGGCCGTCAGTGCACTCGAAGCCTCCGGCGCCGATGCGGTGATGGTCGGCCGCGGCGCCTATGGCCAGCCCTGGCTGCCCGGCCAGATCGGTCGGCAATTGGCCACCGGCACCGCAGAGGCTGCGCCGTCGCTGCAACAGCAGCTCGCTTACATCTGCGCGCTCTATGACGACGTGTGCCGCCATTACGGCCTGCGCGTCGGCCTGCGGCATGCGCGCAAACATCTCGGCTGGGCGCTCGACACCGCCGCTGCGACATCGGGCGCGTCGGCGGCGAAGCTCAAGGCCTGGCGCACCAATATTCTCACCTCCGAAGATCCGTCCGGCGTGCAGCGTGCGCTGAGCGAAGCATTCGACGATTTTGCATGGAGTGCCGCCGCATGAGCGCCGCAGACTATCGCCGCCCGACCCCGGCAGACAGCGAGGCCATTCTCAATGCGCTGCCGCATCCGATTCTCGTGATCGCGCCCGACGGCAAGATCGTCGACGCCAATATGGCTGCGGAATCGTTCTTCGATATTTCTGCGCAGTTTCTGCGCCGGCAGTCGCTGAAGGAACTGGTGCCGTTCGGAAGCCCGCTGCTGGCGCTGATCGATCAGGTCCGCGCCGCCAATTCGCCGGTCAACGAATACAAGGTCGATCTCGGCACGCCGCGCATCGGTGGCGACCGCCAGGTCGATCTGCATGTGGCACCGCTTACCGAGCGACCCGGCCATATCGTGGTGATGCTGCAGGAGCGCACCATCGCCGACAAGATGGACCGCCAGCTCACCCACCGCAGTGCCGCCCGTTCGGTCATCGCGCTGGCTGCGATGCTGGCGCATGAAATCAAGAATCCGCTCAGCGGCATCCGCGGCGCCGCGCAACTGCTCGAACAGCAGGCCTCCGCCGAAGATCGCATGCTGACGCGCCTGATCACCGACGAGGCCGACCGCATCGTGACGCTGGTCGATCGCATGGAAGTGTTCGGCGACGAGCGGCCGGTGGCGCGTGGCGCCGTCAACATCCATTCGGTGCTCGACCACGTGAAGCGGCTCGCGCAATCCGGCTTCGCGCGCAACATCCGTTTCATCGAGGATTACGACCCGTCGCTGCCGCCGGTGCTGGCCAATCAGGATCAGTTGATTCAGGTGTTCCTCAATCTGGTGAAAAACGCCGCCGAAGCCATTGTCGATCTCGGCTCGGACGGCGAGATCCAGCTCACCACGGCGTTCCGTCCCGGCGTCCGCCTCTCGATCCCCGGCAAGAAATCCCGCGTGTCGCTGCCGCTTGAATTCTGCGTCAAGGACAATGGCCCCGGCGTCCCCGAAGACCTCATGCCAAATCTGTTCGATCCGTTCGTGACCACGAAACCGACCGGAAGCGGCCTAGGACTTGCATTGGTTGCGAAGATCATCGGCGATCACGGCGGCATCATTGAGTGTGAATCCCAACCCCGAAAGACCACTTTCCGCGTGCTGTTGCCGATGTTCAATCCAGCCAAGAATTTCGACAGCAACACCACAGACCCAAGCAGGGACGATGCGCGTGCATCATCCGGCTCGCAGACTTAATTAGAGGACTGACCATGCCTGCAGGAAGTATTCTGGTTGCGGATGACGATACGGCGATCCGCACGGTCCTCAATCAGGCGCTGTCGCGCGCGGGATACGAGGTGCGTCTCACCGGCAACGCGGCCACGCTGTGGCGTTGGGTGAGCCAGGGCGAGGGCGATCTCGTCATCACCGACGTGGTGATGCCCGACGAAAACGCCTTCGACCTTTTGCCGCGCATCAAGAAAATGCGGCCCAATCTGCCGGTCATCGTGATGAGCGCGCAGAACACGTTCATGACAGCGATCCGCGCCTCCGAGCGCGGCGCCTATGAATATCTGCCGAAGCCGTTCGACCTCAAGGAGCTGATCGCCATCGTCGGCCGCGCTTTGGCCGAGCCCAAAGAGCGCGTCGCCAGCAATGACGACGACGGCGAGTTCGACTCCATCCCGCTGGTCGGCCGCTCGCCGGCGATGCAGGAAATCTTCCGCGTCCTCGCCCGCCTGATGCAGACCGATCTCACGGTCATGATCTCCGGCGAATCCGGCACCGGCAAGGAGCTGGTCGCCCGCGCGCTGCATGATTACGGCAAGCGCCGCAACGGCCCGTTCGTCGCCGTGAACATGGCGGCGATCCCGCGCGATCTGATCGAGTCCGAATTGTTCGGCCATGAACGCGGCGCGTTCACCGGCGCCAATGCCCGCGCCACCGGCCGGTTCGAGCAGGCCGAAGGCGGCACGTTGTTTCTCGACGAAATCGGCGACATGCCGATGGAGGCGCAGACCCGCCTGCTGCGCGTGCTGCAGCAGGGCGAATACACCACCGTCGGCGGTCGCACGCCGATCAAGACCGATGTCCGCATCGTCGCTGCGTCCAACAAGGATCTTCGCATCCTGATCCAGCAGGGTCTGTTCCGCGAAGATCTGTTCTTCCGCCTCAATGTCGTGCCGCTACGGCTGCCACCGTTGCGCGAGCGCATCGAGGATCTGCCAGACCTGATCCGTCACTTCTTCGCATTGGCCGAAAAGGACGGCTTGCCACCGAAGAAGCTCGACGCACTTGCGCTCGAGCGCATGAAGCAGCATCGGTGGCCAGGCAATGTGCGCGAGCTCGAAAACCTCGCGCGCCGTCTGGCGGCGCTGTATCCGCAGGACGTCATCACCGGCCATGTCATAGACGGCGAACTCGCGCCGCCGGCCGTGGTCTCGGGTGGTAGCGCGGCGACCACCGTCGATAATCTCGGCGGGGCCGTTGAGGTCTATCTGTCGTCGCACTTTTCGGGCTTCCCGAACGGCGTGCCGCCGCCGGGCCTGTATCACCGCATCCTGCGCGAAATCGAGGTACCGTTGCTCACCGCCGCACTGGCTGCCACCCGCGGCAACCAGATCAGGGCCGCAGATCTGCTCGGTCTCAACCGCAACACGCTGCGCAAGAAGATTCGCGATCTAGACATTCAGGTCTATCGAACCGGTGGTTGATCGAGACGTTCGGTCAAAACATTCCTGATTTCCACCTTCGATCCGGTGGAATTGGTCGACTTGCGCAATCCGCGGCTATCCCACGCCGCGGATTTGTCGTAATTGAGCAACATTGTTGTATGATTGCATCAGTGCGCGGCAGGTCACGACCCTGTCCGTGCAAATCCAACGACTCGCTCAGCAAAAAATCCCGGAATGACGAACGCAGAGACGTCGGCCCCTATCTTCGAGCCATCGGTATTCGAGTCGCGCAGGCCACTGCGGCGGCTGTTCGTCCCTGTCGCCGTGGGCATGGCGCTGCTGTCGGCCTGTTTCACCTTCCTGGTCCTCAATGGCCTGACGCCGCTGGCGCCGACCCATCTGGTGGTCGTTTCGTTCCTGCTGATCAATGCCGCCACGATCTTGCTGCTGGTGCTGATCATCGCCCGCGAGATCTGGAAAGTGGTGCAGGCACGGCGCCGGGGCAGGGCCGCGGCGCGGCTTCATGTGCAAGTGGTCAGCCTGTTCTCGGTGATCGCCGTGCTGCCGGCAGTGCTGGTGTCCATCGTTGCCAATGTGACTCTCGACCGCGGTCTCGACAGGCTGTTCTCCGGCCCGACCAAAGCTGTCATCGGTAATTCCATGACCGTGGCGCGCGCCTATGTGAACGAACATGCGCAGCTGATCGGCGGCGACATTCTCGGCATGGCCGACGATCTCGCGCGCATCCAGCCGCTGTTCTATCAGGATCGCGGCACCTTCCGCTCGCTGATGCTGGCCAATGCCAAGGCGCGCAACCTGCCGGGCGCCATGCTGATCGACAAGGATCGCAACGTCATCGAGCCCGACATGCCCGGCGTGAAGCCGGAATTCGAGCCACCACCCGCTGACTTCCTGGTTAATGTCGGCAACAGCGAGCCGGCCATCACCATCATCCCCGATGGCAATTACGTGGCGGCGGTGATCAAGCTGCGCGCGTTCGACAATCTTTATCTGTATGTCGCCCGCAAACTCGACGCGCGGGTGGTCGCGCAGATGGCGCAGACCCAGGCCAGCGTCGCCGACTATACCGAGCTTGAATCGCGGCGCCTCGGCATTCAGATCGCATTCGGACTGATGTTCACCGTCATTGCGCTGACGGTTTTGATGTCGGCGGTGCTGATCGGCCTGAACTTCTCGAACTGGCTGGTGGCGCCGATCCGCCGGCTCGTCAGTGCAGCCAACATGGTCTCGACCGGCGACCTGCATGTCCAGGTGCCGGTGATCCAGTCAGAGGGCGATCTCGCGCATCTCGGCGAAACCTTCAACAAGATGACCTCGGAGCTGCGCACCCAGCGTGACGAGCTGGTTTCGGCGTCCGACGTTATCGACAGCCGCCGCCGTTTCATCGAGGCGGTGTTGTCCTCCGCCAGTGCCGGCATCATCGGCGTCGATGGCTCGAATGTCATCGGCATTCTCAACCGTTCCGCGGAGAAGCTGGTCGGCCATTCCGAATCCGAGGTGCTCGGCCATCCCCTGCACGAGATCATCCCGGAGCTCGACGAGCTGATGCAGACTGCGCGCGAGAGTTCGCAGCGATTGGTGCAGGGCCAGATCACCATCGATCGCGAAGGTCGCGAGCGTAACCTGTCGGTCCGCATCTCGGCCGAGCAGACCAGCCAGTCGCGCGACAATTACATCATTACTCTCGACGACATCACCGATCTCGTCTCGGCGCAGCGCACCTCGGCCTGGGCCGATGTCGCCCGCCGCATAGCGCATGAAATCAAGAACCCGCTGACGCCGATCCAGCTTTCGGCCGAGCGCATCAAGCGCAAGTTCGGCAAGGTCATCATCGACGACAAGCAGATCTTCGAACAATGCACCGACACCATCGTGCGTCAGGTCGAGGACATCCGACGCATGGTGGATGAATTCTCGCGTTTCGCCCGGATGCCGAAGCCGGTGATCGAAGGCGAGGACGTCGCCGACACCGTGCGACAGACGGTGTTCCTGATGCGCGTCGGTCATCCCGAACTCGACCTGATTGCCGAGATCAAGAACGAGCCATTGAAGGCACAGTTCGATCGCCGCCTGATCTCGCAGGCGCTCACCAACATCATCAAGAACGCCACTGAAGCGATCGAGGCGGTGCCGCCGGAAGAACTCGGCAAAGGTCGCATTGAGGTCACAGCTTTCGCGGGGAACGGCCAGATCGTGATCGATGTGGTCGATAATGGAATCGGTCTGCCGACCTCCAATCGCTCGCGATTGCTGGAGCCCTATGTCACCACGCGTGAGAAGGGCACTGGCCTCGGCCTCGCGATCGTTGGCAA
>JAPLPC010000283.1:0-1449 GCA_026400425.1 Hyphomicrobiales bacterium
TTTGTGAGTGACCGCGCTGCTTATGCAGCTTCATCCTCGGCGACATCCTCATCACCATCGGCTTCATCACCATCCGCGCTGGCCTCAGCACCATCTTCGGCCTTGGCGCCACGACGCGGGCTCTTGGCGAGTTGGCCTTCGATCTCCTTGACCGCTTCGGTCTCGGTCACGTGCTGAACCACGGCGATTTCGCGCGACAGACGATCGAGCGCCGCTTCATAAAGCTGACGTTCGCTATACGACTGCTCCGGCTGCGAGTCTGAACGGAACAGATCGCGGACCACCTCGGCAATCGCGACGATGTCGCCCGAATTGATCTTCGCTTCGTATTCCTGCGCACGGCGCGACCACATGGTCCGCTTGATGCGGGCACGGCCCTTCAGGGTCTCCAGCGCCTTCTTGACAAGCGTCGGCTCGGACAATTTGCGCATGCCGACATTCGCGACCTTCGCGGTCGGAACGCGCAGCGTCATCTTGTCCTTCAGGAAGTTGATGACGAACAATTCCAGCTTAACGCCAGCAATCTCCTGATCCTCGATGGCGAGGATCTGACCAACGCCATGGGCCGGATAGACCACATATTCATTGGTCTTGAAGCCTTGACGCTGAGTCGCGATCTTCTTCGGCTCTTCAGCACGCGGGGCCGGCGCCGGCGCCTTGGCGGCAACGGGCTTCTCAGCCGCGGCAGCCTTGGCGTTTTCCTTGGCCGCAGCCGCCTTCATCGCGGACGCTGTGGTCTTCGGCGCATCGGACTTCGCAGCATTTGCCTTATCGGCATGAGCCTTTTCAGCCGCCGACTTAGCGGCTGCGGCTTTCACGGAAGGTTTCGCAGCAGCCCCCTTTGCGGAGGCGGCCTTGGCACCCTTGGCGGCTTCGGTCGAAGGCTTGTCGGTCGAAGATTTTTCAGTCGAAGGCTTGGCAGTCTTGTTCGGCATTTCACTTCTTTTGTTCTGGACGGACTTGGGCGCCGCAGCTTTAACGTCCTGAGCGTTGAGCTCCGGCGCCTTGACGTCCGGGGCCTTGACGACCGGAGCTTTGACAACCGGCGCCTTGGCTGCTGGAGCTTTGGTCACTGGAGTTTTAGCCACCGGAGGCTTGGTCACCGGATGTTTGGCTGTCGCAGTCGGGGCTGTCGCAGTGTTGGCTACCACAGTCTTGGCTAACGGCTTGGCTTGAGGGGCCTTGGCCGAAACAACCTTGGCTGGAGCAGCCTTCGCCGCAGGAGCCTTGGGCGGAGCAGCCTTGGCCGGAGAAGCCTTTGTTAAAGAAGCCTTGGCTGTAAATGCCTTGGCTGCAGAAACCTTGGCTGTAGTGCGGGTCGTCGTCCGTGTGTCCTTGACAGGGGGCCGTGCATGGCTTTTGGTTACGCTACCTTTGCCCGCACCAACTTTGCTGGTCGTCGAGCGGACCGCAGCGGTCTTCGTCGAAGCCTTAGAAATACTCTTTTTA
>JAPLPC010000283.1:1506-6543 GCA_026400425.1 Hyphomicrobiales bacterium
CCGGCAGGGCCAAAACGAGCGGCACCACACGGTCCAGCTTCTTAATGTGCTTATAATAGCACATTTCCCGCAAAAATCAATGATTTATGCCCTCTCGCAGCCGGCCTGCGGCCACTGCAAGGTCATATTCAACGTCAGGGTAAATTTCAGGTCGCGACGGTCTGCAGATGTTGGCAGATGGTAGTGTGCGTCTTAATCACCTTTTCCGGGCGCGGCCGAGAAGAACTTTTCGAACTTCCCATCCTGTCCGTCAAATTCCTTGGCTTCCGGCAGCTCCGGAATTTTCTGGGTGATGTTCGGCCATTTTTTGGCATGTTCCAAATTGACCTGGAGCCATTTTTCCATCCCACCTTCGGTGTCAGGCTTGATGGCATCGGCCGGGCATTCAGGTTCACACACCCCACAGTCGATGCATTCGTCGGGGTGGATGACGAGCATGTTCTCGCCCTCGTAGAAGCAATCTACGGGGCACACCTCGACGCAGTCGGTGTACTTGCATTTGATGCAGTTGTCGGTGACGACGTAAGTCATCCAAGGCTCCGGAAACGATCGAGATTTGACGGTTGGGTAGCGCACCCACCCCACTGCCGCAAGACATGAGGGCGGGTAAGGCCGGTGCGTTTACGCCATACGAAAGAATTTGCCAAAAACCCGCACCAGCCCGGCATACCCACGCCAGATAATTACGCCGGTGGATGTTGCAAATCCGTATAGAGCACGCGGGCAGCGGTCGCATCCCCGCGGCGCTCGGAAAAACCTTCGACTTTCATCACCCGAACCGCACGGTCCAGGGCGATGGTGATCACATCGCCGAGCTTGATGCCGTGGCCAGGGGACTTCTGCCGCTCGCCATTGACGCGGATCTTTCCGCCCTCGACCAGCGCAGCGGCACTGGTACGGGCTTTGACGACCCGGGCATGCCACAGCCATTTATCGAGACGCTGTCGGTCCAATCGAGCACCCAAACGCGAGCTTTTAGCGCTTACTCCTTGCTGCCCAGTTGCTCCTTGAGCGCAGCGAGTTTGGCGAACGGCGAATTCGGATCGATCGCAGCGTTGCGGTCGCGCGGCGACGCGCTTGATGCGAATGGACGCGTGGCACCGCCACGATCACGATCGCGGCCACCTTCCCGGCCCTTGTCACCGAACTTGCCTTTGCCGCCACCGAAGCGCTGATCGCGCGGCGGACGTCCGCCGCCCTTGTCGTTGCGATCGCCACGGGCTTCGCGATTAGGCGCGCCGGCTGCCGGCGCATCGCTGCGCGGCCGGCGGAAATCCTTATTGCCTCGGTCACCGTCACGGTCCCGACGCCCACCGTTGCGATCCGGACGGTTGCCACGATCACCTTCGGTGGTCGCGCCTTCCGCCGTTGCAGCCGGCGCCGCGCCCTGCGGAGCGTGATTGTCGCGACGATGATGATTGCGGTTGCGATCGTGACGCGGCGGACGGCGCTCGTCTGAACGGCCACCCGGACGCCAGACATCGACCATTTCAGGCTCGACAGGGGCCGCGGCTTCACCAGCCGGCGCTTCTGCATCGGCAATCGCGGCTTCCGCGGTCACGGGTTCAGAAGTTGCACCCTCGACAGCAGTGGTTTCCTCCGTCGTCGCCTGAGCAGTTGCCTCAGGGGCCGGCTCACCTGCGACCGGCGATACATCCGGCAACTGCGAGGCCGACGACGATGCAGATTGCTCGCCTGCCGCCGCCTCTGCGACATCGGGCGCGTCGGTTTGCGCGACGACTTCGGCCGTAGCGGGCTCGGCAGCAGCGGATTCCGTTGCACCAGCATCGCTGGTCGGCTCAGCCTCAGACGTCGCTTCGACTATCGCGGCATCGGCCTGTGCAGCGTCGGTAACTGGGGCTTCCGCCGGCGCATTTGAGGTGGCGTCCGCCGCCGCATCAACAGGCGCAGCTTCGATCGGTGTGGTCGCAGCCAGCGGCTTCGGCGGTGTCGGCGGCAATGCCGGCTTCTTCTCCATGCGATATCCGAGCGCACGCAGGATGGTCGCAAAATCTTCGCCGGCCGAGCCGGTCAGCGAGGTCATCGCCTGAGTGACCGTGAAGCCGCGCCCGTCATAAGCGCCGACCGGCTTGTCGCCTGGCGAATTCTCGCGCCACGACAAAGCAGGACGGATCAGATCGGCGAGACGTTCGAGAATGTCGACACGCACAGCGCGCTCGCCGGCATGACGATAGCCGAGCACGCGATAGGCATCGCGGTTCAGTGCCTTGTCGACCGGGAACGAGGTACGGCCCGAACCAGCGAGATGCTGTGCGCTGGACAGCGCGGACATGTCGACATCGTCCTGCTTCAGCGCCCACAGCAGCGCCGCGAGCGAGCGCGCGGCTGGCTTCAGCAGATTCGGGAAATAGATGTGATAGGCGCCAAAACGCACGCCATATTTGCGCAGCACGGCGCGCGACGGCTGATCGAGATCCTTCATCTCGGCGGCGATCTTCTGCCGCTCGAGCACACCGAGCGCTTCGTTGAGCTGGAACGCGATGCCACGGGCGATGCCGGTGACGTCTTCCGCTTTCGACAGTTCGAACAGTGGCGCCAGTAGTTTTTCGATATGCGTCTTCAAATAGAGGTCGAGGCGAGCCTGCACGGCATCGCGCGGCGCGCCGGTGAGGCGCTCGTCGGCGATGATGCGCAGGCGCGGATGCAGGACATCATCGGCAGCCACTAGCTTCGCAACGGCATCGCCGGTCCAGCGCAGCGTGCCGTCGGACGTCAGCACCAGTTGATCGTCGGGCGCATTGGAGAGTTTCTCCGCGCGCGCATCGATCTCTCCGGCCAGCGCTTTCGACGCCGCGGCCTGCAAGGCCTTCGCATCGGAGCCGGCTTCGGCCGCATCGGGCAAGAATGTAAAACCATCGAGTCGACCGATCGTGTGGCCCTCGACAACGACTTCGCCCGTCTTACCAATTTCAGTATTCAACATCGTGTTTTCCCGCAAGCGGCGCATCAATACACTGGTACGACGATCAACGAAACGCTCTGTAAGCCTCTCGTGAAGCGCATCTGACAGTTTATTTTCCAATTCACGAGAGATTCCTTGCCAATGCTCGGCATCTGCGAGCCAATCGGGGCGATTTGCCACAAAGGTCCAGGTCCGAATCTGCGCGATCCGGCCCGATAACGTGTCGATATCGCCATCGGTGCGGTCGGCTTGCGCGATCTGCGCGCCGAACCAGGCATCAGGGATTCGCCCGCGCTTCATCAGAAAATTGAAGATCGTCACCACCAGCTCCGCATGCGCGGCCGGCGCGACGCGGCGATAATCGGGAATCTGGCAGGCGTCCCACAATTTCTCGACGGCGTCTTTTCCCTGCGCCATCTCGCGCACATCGGGATCGCGGGCGGCGTGGTCTAGCACGCGGAGGTCTTCCGCAATTGGCGCACGTGTCAGTGAGTCATGACGCGGCGTTTCGGCGAGGGAGACCTGCAATGCGGCAATCGAGCTGAAATCGAGTTTGGAATTGCGCCATTGCAGCACCTTCACCGGCTCGAAAATGTGATTCTGCAGCTGATTGACCAATTCCGGCTCGAATGGCGCGCAGCGGCCGGTGGTGCCGAACGTGCCGTTGCGCGTCGCGCGCCCGGCGCGGCCGGCGATTTGCGAGAATTCCGAAGGGGTTAGCCGGCGGAACTGGTAACCGTCATATTTCCGGTCGCTGGCAAAGGCGACGTGGTCGACGTCGAGATTGAGGCCCATGCCGACCGCGTCGGTGGCGACGAGATAATCGACCTCGCCGTTCTGAAACATCTCGACTTGGGCATTTCTCGTGCGCGGAGAAAGACTTCCGAGCACCACGGCGGCGCCGCCGTGCTGGCGTTTGATGAGTTCGGCGATGGCGTAAACTTCGTCGGCGGAAAATGCGACGATGGCGGTTCGGCGCGGCTGACGGGTGATTTTGCGGTCACCTGCGAATTCCAGCGTGGATAGCCGCGGACGGGTTACTACATTGATTCCAGGGAGTAATTTCTCGACGATCGGGCGCATCGTGGCGGCGCCGAGCAGCAGGGTTTCATCGCGGCCGCGGCGATTCAGAATGCGGTCGGTGAACACATGACCGCGTTCGAGGTCGGCGGCGATCTGGATTTCGTCCACGGCCAGGAACGAAACATCCAGATCTCGTGGCATCGCCTCGACGGTAGATACCCAATATCGTGGTTTGGGCGGTTTGATCTTCTCTTCGCCGGTGACCAGCGCGACCGCTTCCGGGCCGACGCGGGCCAGAATCTTGTTGTACACCTCGCGGGCCAGCAGACGCAGCGGAAGTCCAATGATTCCAGAGGAATGCGCCAACATCCGCTCGATGGCGAGATGGGTTTTGCCGGTATTGGTGGGGCCGAGTACGGCAGTGACGCCGGCGCCGGGCGCGCGGCCGGAGCCGGGCGGATGAGAAAAGGCCATGTTTTTCAAGTATTTCCGTCTGGCCTTCTGTCAAGGCAAGGACTGATCGCCACCGCCACATGCGCCTTACCCCCAAGATGTCGCGGCGCGGGTCGATTTCTCTCACTAGATCAAGTTTGTGACAGGCCAACAAGCCCTGTGACGTCGGGTCGAAAACACCGGTTACGACGGACTCCGAATCGCAAAAGAGTCAACCGGCCCCGCGAATGCCGCAAAACCGCCGCCGCCCGGTCACCATTGAAAACCCAATAAGCCCCTTAACGGGCCTTAAATGCACGTTTTGGCACCCAATTGACCCGCTGAAAGTACGACAGCGCCCGCGCGCTCAATTCACCTTCGCCGTCGCCTTGGCCGGTGCGGCCGAGGTCACGAATTCGGTCGCCTCCAGCATGGCCTGGCCGAGCGGGGTCGGGATCGAGACGCGATATGGCACCAGCACCCGTGTGCCGGCGACGGGCACCATCCAGGCTTCGATGTTGCGCTGGCCGGCGAGATATTTCAGCGCGGCGCGATCCGGCACATAGCCGGCGATGGGGGTGAAATAGACGGCGCAGACGATGGCCGGGCCGCGATAGCCCTTCTCGGCCTTGACCTGCTCCATCCGCTTGTAATCGAGC
>JAPLPC010000131.1:0-5057 GCA_026400425.1 Hyphomicrobiales bacterium
AAGATCTTCATCACCGAGAACGGCGCGTCGGCCAGCGACAAGCCGTCACCGGATGGCCGCATCTTCGACCTCGACCGCATCATGTATCTGCGCGCCTATCTCACGCAGCTGCAGCGCGCGACATCCGAAGGCGTGCCCGTGCAGGGTTATTTCCACTGGAGCCTGATGGACAACTTCGAATGGATCGACGGCTATGAGAAGCGGTTCGGCCTGTATCACGTCAATTTCGAGACGCAGAAGCGGACACCAAAGCTGAGCGCGGAGTTTTACCGCAAGCTGATCGCGGGAAATGCGCTGGTTTAGCCCATGTCGTCATTGCGAGGAACGTAGCGACGAAGCAATCCAGTTCGGCTTTCTGGATTGCTTCGCTGCGCTCGCAATGACGACGGAGAGTTTACAGCAACTTTCCATCCGCCCCGAAAAACGGATGCGGGCCGTCGAACTCGCCGATCTGCACCTGATGGGTGACCAGATGGCCGGTGTCACCTTCGGGAAACCAGACATGCAGATGAAACGCTGGCGGCTCGACGCGGAATGACGGCGCGCGCAGTTCGGCCAGATCGAGGTCGACGGCGTGGTTCGGCGCCGGGCAGATGGTTGCGACCGTGCCGGCGAATGTCGTCAGTGTGGCACGATGCACATGGCCTGCGGCGACGATGCGGACCCGCGGATGTCTGGAAACGATGTCCGCAAGCTCGGCAGAATTTTGCAGGTCCTGCACATCCATATGCGTGATGCCGGTGCGGAACGGCGGATGATGCAGAAACAACAATGCCGGCCGGTCATGCGACGAGCCGAGCGCGGCATCGAGCCAGTCCAGCGTCTTTGGCTCCAGCCTGCCATGCGGCCGGCCCGGTACATGCGAGTCGAGCACGATGACGTCGAGCGGCCCGATGGTGCGTGCCTGATCCAGCGGCCCGTCCGCATGGGCGTAGGCCCAATCGGGAAATGCCGCACGCATCATGCCGCGGCCGTCGTGATTGCCGGGCACGCCGATAAACGGAATCTTGAGCGGCGCCAACAATCGCCATAGATGGTCGTATTCGCCGGCCGTCGGCGTATCGACGAGATCGCCGGAAATCACCACCAGATCAGGCCGCGGCTCGAGCGCATTCAATTCGGCGACGCAGCGCTCCAGCGCCCCGGCGGTATCGACCTTGTGGTACGCCAGTTCGCCGGGCGCCTTGATGTGCAGATCGGAGATCTGCGCGATGATCGTCGGCTTCGACATCAATCTTCTTTCGGCAACACGCGCACGGCGGCAGAGGCGACCGACAGGCCGACGCGCTGACCGATCTCCACATTGATTCCGTTTGGCGCATCGATCGTCAATGGCTTGCTCGCCGCACCGGTGACGATGACGCGCTGGCGATCGCCGATGAAGCTGACACTCTCGACCGTGCCGCACAACGAGGCGCCGCCTTCGGCAACGAGGCCGATGGTTTCCGGCCGGATCATGGCGACCGCAGCGGCAGCGTCGGCGGCGTCGCTCAGCGCCAGCCATCCGCCGGGCAAGCTGAGGCGGCCCTGGGCGATAGGCCCCTCGACGATGTTGGCGGCGCCGACGAATTCGGCAACGAAACGGTTCTGCGGCTGGAAATAGACGTCGCGCGGGGTGCCGATCTGCGCGATGGCGCCTTTGCGCATCACCACGATCCGGTCACCGAGCTCCATCGCCTCGGCCTGGTCATGGGTGACATAGATCGCCGTGATGCCGAGCGAGCGCAGCAGCCGGTTGAGTTCGCTGCGCAGCCGGTCGCGCAACGACGCATCGAGCGCCGTCAGCGGCTCGTCCAGCAACAGCACGCGCGGCCGTACCGCCACCGCGCGTGCCAGCGCGACACGCTGGCGCTGCCCGCCGGACAACTGATCGATGCGTCGATTTTCGAGACCACCGATATTGGTCAGCGCCACCATCTCGGCAATACGCGCCGCGCGATCGGCCTTGCCGACGCCGCGGATCTTGAGGCCATAGCCGATATTCTCGGCCACCGTCATGTTGGGGAACAGCGCATAGGACTGGAACACCATGCCGACATGACGCTGCTCGATCGGAATCGCCGTGACGTCGGTGTCGTCGAACAGGATGCGACCGCCGGCATCGGGCGTCTCCAAGCCGGCAATGATGCGCAGCATCGTCGTCTTGCCGCAGCCGGACGGGCCGAGCAGTACCAGCGTTTCGCCGGCGATGATGTCCAGCGAGGCCGGTGCCAGCGCCTGCGTGCCGTCGGGAAACGTCTTGCCGCAATCGATGATGTGCACGGCGGCACCATGCCCGGTGATGGCGTTCATTGCTTTTCGCCCTTGTCGGCAAACATCTGCATCGCCACCAGCAGGGGCACGATCATGATGAAGAAAATCAGCGTATAGGCGGAGGCCACTTCCAGCCGCATCGACGCATAGCTGTCGGCAAGGCCGACAGGCAGAGTCTTGGTCAGCGGCGTGTGCAGCATCCAGGTCAGGTTGAATTCGCCGAGCGAGAGCGTGATCACCATCAGCGATCCCGCCAAAATTCCCGGCAGCGCGTTGGGTACGATCACGTTGCAGAAGCGCGTCCATGGCGACGCGCCGAGCGAGGCGGCGCCCTCGTCCAGTGTCTTGATGTCCACCGAAGCGAACACCGCCATCACCGAACGCACCATGAAAGGCATGGTGAACACCGTATGGCCGACGAGAATGAACAGCCATGATTGCCGGAAGCCCCCGAAGCCGCCATAGGT
Source organism: Hyphomicrobiales bacterium (assembly GCA_026400425.1). Taxonomy (GTDB): domain Bacteria; phylum Pseudomonadota; class Alphaproteobacteria; order Rhizobiales; family Xanthobacteraceae; genus Tardiphaga. The sequence continues at coordinate 2,721 of JAPLPC010000131.1, forward strand.
GAGCAGCAGCGCCAGCGCGATGGCGAGGCCGGGGATGGCCAGCGGCAGCGTGATGATCTCCTCGATCACGCGTGACAGCCGTCCGCCCCGCACATGCAGCCCATAGGCGGCGGGCACGCCGACCACCAGCGTCACTGCCAGCGTCGCGAAGGCAATCAGGAACGACAGTCCGATCTCGCCTTTGTAGAGCCCCCAGACCTGGGCGACCCATTGCAGCGTGACGCCGGACTGGATGCCGCGGAAATAGTTCACCGTGATGCCGGCCGAAATCGAGAGCAGCACAGGCACGACGAGAAAAGCCGCGACCAGCAATGTGAAGCCGAGTTGTCCTGCGAAAATCAGGCGATCACGCATGCGATTACCCTGCCGCGGCGACGGTGCCGCCGGTCATGCTGCGCGCCAGCGCAAGGATCGCCCAGGCGATGACGCCGAGGCCGATGGAGAGCGCGGCGGAGATGGCGAAATTCGCGGCCAGCGTGAACTCGGTATAGATCAGCATCGGCAGCACATCGATATTGGTGGCCAGCGTGAAGGCCGTGCCGAACGCCCCCATCGCGGTTGCAAAGGCGATCGCGCCCGACGCGACGAAAGCCGGCACCAGCGCCGGCAGCACGACGTCGCGCTGCACCGCCCATGGGCTGGCGCCGAGCGAACGTGCCGCCTCCTCCAGACCTCGGTCGAGCTTCTGCACGGCGGCCATGATGGTGAGGATGACGCGCGGGATCGAGAAATACAGATAGCCGAGAAACAGACCGAAGATCGAATAGGCGAACACGATCTTTTCGCCGGCCAGGGCCAGTGTGATGGCGCCGATCAGGCCCTGGCGTCCGGCCAGCAGGATGATGAGGAAGCCGACCACGACGCCGGGAAAGGCGAGCGGGAACGTCAGCATCGCGATGAGCACGGCACGGCCCGGGAACCTGTGCCGCTGCAGGAACAAGCCCGCAATGGTCGCGATCATCAGCGTCGCAATGGTCGTCGCCGTCGCCAGCAACACCGTGTTGATCAGGGTCGCGCGATAACGCGGCTCGGTGAGGATCGCCAGATACGCACCAGCGCCGCGCGGCCCGTCAGCGCCGACCGCGACGAGTTGCGCCATCGGCAGGACGAAAAAAGCCACCGTCACCAGCACGAGCGGGAGCAGGCAGATCCAGATGAAGCTTCGGTGTGACATCGCGGAAGTAGGCGCCCCGGTAGCAGGCAGGCATTGGGTCGGCATCAGGTAGCAATTGCATAGACGCCGTCTTGGCCGGGCTGTCCCGGCCATCCACGTCCTTGCCTATTTCAAACAGGCGTGGATGCGCGGGACAAGCCCGCGCATGACGGGGTCAGGGCCATATGCATTTGCCGTGCGGCGTCAACGGACCTCAGCGAGATAACGATCGCTGAAGCCTTTCTGCGCGAGTTCGAGCTTGCCCCAGTCCACGCTCTTGGCGCGGGCATATTCGCTATCCGGCAGGAACTTCGCCTTCACAGCTGTTGGCAGCTCGATCTTGCGGGCCGGACGCAGATAGGCGTTGGTCCAGATCGCCTGGCCCTTGTCGGACAGCAGATAGTCCATGACTTTCTTCGCTTGGTCCTTATGCGGCGCGTTCTTCACCAGACCGACCACGTAAGGAAACACCACCGTGCCTTCGCAGGGGATGACGAATTCGAAATTGCCCTTTTCGGAATACTTGGCGCGATAGGCATTGAAGTCATAGTCGAACAGGATCGGCATTTCGCCAGAGACGACGCGGGCGTAGGACGTCTGCTTCGGCACCATAGCATCGTTCTTCTTCAGCTCCTTGAAGAAGGCGATGGCCGGATCGAAATTCTGATCGGTGCCGCCGAGCGCAAGGTTGACAGCGACGGCGCCGACATAGCCGACGGCGGCCGAGGTCGGATCGAGGTAGCCCACCATGCCCTTGTAATCGGGCTTGCTGAGATCCTTCCAGCATTTCGGCACCGGCTTGCCGCCGAGAGCGTCCTTGTTGACGAAGAAGCCGAGCGTGCCCGAATGGATCGTGGTCCAGTAGCCGTCGGGATCCTTGAGGCCGGCATCGACCTGGTCGAAGCCCGCCGGCTTGTAGGGCTCGAGCGCGTCCTGAGCCTTGGCCTTCATGCCGAAGGTCACGCCGAAATAGCCGATATCGCCGACCGGATTGGCCTTCTCAGCCAGAATCTGCGCGAGCGCCTGGCCTGAATTCTTGTTGTCATGCGGCATCTCGATCTTCAGATCGGCCTTCACGGCCTTGATCATCGAGGCCCAGTCCGCCCATTCCGGCGGGCAATTGTAGCAGATCACGTCGGCGGCACGGGCCGGCTGCGACACGGTGGCGATTATCAGAGCGGCGA
>JAPLPC010000131.1:5086-7179 GCA_026400425.1 Hyphomicrobiales bacterium
GGGGAGCCGGCGCGCCGCGACTGGGGGAATGGCGTGCCGCCCCACTATAGGCCGCTCATGAAAGTTTTGCGACAAAGGTAGGCTGGAGCGCGTTTGTGCACCGCTTTAGGGGCGCGGCCGGCGTAACAACACCGCTCTATCGACAGAACCGGCTGTGAGTGCTCAACTCATCGATATTAGGGAGTATCGGAGGAGTACCGGGCTTGACCAAGGCGGCCGAACCCGACCGCGGGCTTCTTAGTCTCATCGATCGCCTGGTGAAAAAGCCGGCGCCGCATACGGCTGCAAGCCTGCCGCTCGCAGACGGTGCCATCGACGCCGGCGCGCGCGAAGGCCTGGATCCGATCGTCGCCGATGACACGCCGCCCGCTTCGCTGGAGCCGCAACTCGCCGTCGAAAGCACGCGAAACGTCAGTCGATCCGAACTCGCATCGCTTGTCTTGAAGGCCCTTCGAGCTACCGAGGCTTTTCCGCCGACCGGAGTTGAAATCACCATCTACGGCGACAGACCTTGGAACGCGATGCTACGCGTCACTCCGGCGGCGGGTCGGGTTGATGCCGATCCTTGGCGTGACAAGTTACGCACCATCGTGCTGCTGTTTCGCGAGCGTTACGATCTCACGCCGGACGCCGACACATAGTGCCGCGCGTCGGGCGTTACGACCGCATCCCCGTTCAGCTGTCGCGAGCTATTTGCCGCCACCGATGTTTCCACCCTGAATGTTCCCGAGCGAATTGTTGCCGAAGGCGGAATTACCGTTGTTGCCCTGCATAGATGCGCCATATCCGGGATAGTATGGCGTTCCACGCATACGGCCATATGAGTTGTAGCCCGGCCCGCGATGATCGCGATGGCCGTACGATTGGCCGTGATAATGCTTATGATATCCCCGCTTGTATTTCTTGGCTGAAGCGGCGGTCGTTGCAAAACTGGCGGCCAGTAAAACGGCCGATGTAATCGCCAATACTTTCTTCATGTCGGTACCTCTCCTGTTGGAAAAGGAACGCCGCATAGGTTGACCAGTTCCAGTACGGCATGACGCACTGGACCAAATTGGCACACGTGATTGATATCAGACGGTCGCCTCTCGCTCCACGGCGCGTAGACGAACGAATGCCGCCCAGGCCGCGGGGAAGTCCGGCCCCTTGGCGTCGATGGCCAACAAGGCACGCTCGGCGTTGCGGATGTCATCCAGCGATGGACGTTTCTTCGCCGGATCCGCCCTGTGCTGCGCCCAGCGCTGCTCGACTTCTTTAGCCAGCAACAGCGCATCGGCATTGCTGAGCCTTGGGCCGGGCTTGGAAAGTTCGTGCCCCGGTGGAAATGCCGGCCAGGCGGCCGGAGGCTTGCCTTGCTGCCATTCGGCCTCTCCGCCAATCGCGGCCATGGTGGAAGCCGCTTTGAACGAGCCCCCCTCCTGGCCGCCCGATGGCGCCGTCTGCTGGCCGCCAAAATGTTGCAGTTGCTGTTGCATGGTGCCGCCGACGCCGCCGGTACTGGCGTTCGACGAGCCGCCCGCGAGACTGCTCAGAACCGTGGTATCGGCGCCCGGCAACGCCTTCTGGATCGTCTTCACCGCCGCGATGGCGCCGGGCGAAACGGTCATCCGCGTCTGCGCGACCTTCTCGTCCTGCTCCGTCACCGGGCAGGTCCGATAGGCATCGTGTCGCTGCGCGATGGTGCCGTCATCGTCGATCCGGGCGAAGTCGATGGCAACCACGTAGACGAATGCCCGGTTGCCCGCATAGGCGCCGGTGCGGTCCTTGGCGCGCACGCTGCCGCAGACATATTTCTGGCCGTCGGCCTCCACCGAGCGCAGGCCATCGAACTCCGCTGACGACGGATTGAGCAATAGCCGCGATACCGCATGGCGCGCCTTCGACTGATTGGTCGTCAGCACCGCATCCATGATCTTTTCAGGCTTGATGAAAGACGGCTGATAGTAAAACACCGATGCGGCCGCGAAAAAGATCGTGCCGACGCCGCCCGCGATCGTCGCCGCTGCAAGATTCATCTACGCCCCGCTCCCCCGGAGCGCGATGCTCCGAATTCAGCCGTGTCCTCGATATATCGGCAGAGACAATAGCGGATG
>JAPLPC010000150.1:0-3964 GCA_026400425.1 Hyphomicrobiales bacterium
AGCCGACCATGAACATGTTGGCGCCGATGCGATCCCCGAGGATCTGCTCGGCGATCGCGTCGGCATCCGCGAGTTGGGTGGCTTTGGATGCGGCCTTGATCTGCGCGACGAGTTGATCCTGATCGATCCGGTAGTCACGGTCGGCCTGGAATGCTGCCGTCGGAATGGGGTTTGACGAGAGCAGCGCACGCGTCTTCGTTGGCGCGCAACTCTTCAGCCCATCGGCGCTTGCGGCTGCGACCAGATCGCAGGCCAGCAGCAGATCGGCGCTGCCCGGCCCCACCATCGCGCTTGCCAACTGGTCCGGCGACGACGCCATGCGGAGGTGGCTGAACACAGCTCCCCCCTTCTGCGCCAGCCCTGTCATGTTATAGGCGTTGGCGGCCTTGCCAGCGAGATTCGCCGCCATGGCCAGGACGCTGCCGATGGTGACGACTCCGGTGCCGCCGACGCCGGTGATCAGCACGCTGTACTGATCGAAATCGACCTCGCCAACTTCCGGCAGAGTTGCGAAGCGGATGCGATCGATCTGCCCACCACCCTTGCGCAGCTTGCCGCCCTCGACGGACACGAATGAGGGACAAAATCCCTCGACGCAGGAGAAGTCCTTGTTACAGGACGATTGATCGATGCGCCGCTTGCGGCCGAGATCGGTTTCCACCGGCACGATGCTGACGCAGTTCGATTGAACCGAACAATCGCCGCAGCCTTCGCAAACATCCTCATTGATGAAAACGCGCCTCGGCGGATCCGGCATCAGATTGCGCTTGCGGCGGCGCCGCTTCTCGGCCGCGCAAACCTGCTCATAGACAAGCACCGTGGCACCCGCGGTCTGGCTGAGTTCGGTCTGGATGCGCTGAAGCTGGTCGCGCGCGACCACAGCGACGCCGGCAATGTCGATCGATGTGCGTTCGAGATCGTCGGTTACCACGACGACACGCTCGACGCCCTCTGCCAGCACCTGCCGGACGATCGCATCGGAGGTCAATGCGCCTTCCAGCGGCTGACCGCCTGTCATCGCGACGGCATCATTGGCCAGGATCTTGTAGGTGATATTGACCCCGGACAGCACGGCCGCGCGAATGGCCAGCAGCCCGGAGTGGGAATAGGTGCCGTCGCCCAGATTCTGGAAGACATGCTTCGTGCTGGTGAAATGCGAAAGGCCGATCCAGTTCGCGCCTTCGCCGCCCATCTGCACCGGCTTGACGGTGTCGCGATTCATCCACATCGCCATCGAATGGCAGCCGATGCCGGACATGGCGACCGATCCTTCCGGCACCTTGGTCGAGGTATTGTGCGGGCATCCCGAACAGAAATAGGGAACGCGCACCGGCTGCCCGAGGGCGGGAGCCGGAGCCTTGACCGGATCGGACTTTTCGAGCGCGGTCTGCAGTGCTTCGTCGGCGATCCCGAGCGCAACCAGACGTTCAACCAATGCCCGGGCAACGATCAGCGGATTGAGCTGGATATCCGACGGCAACAAGGCCTTGCCATCGAGGTCTTCCTTGCCCGTCAATCGTGGACGGACCGATTTGTTGAACAGGATCTTGGCCGCCTGATCCTCGAGGAATGCGCGCTTTTCCTCGATGAAGAGCAATTCCTCGCAACCTTCGGCGAAGGCGACAAGTCCCGTCGGCTCCAGTGGCCAGATCATGCCGACCTTGTAGACCGACAGACCCAAAACTTCGGCACGGGCCTGGTCGATGCCCAGCAGGTTCAGCGCATCGACGAGATCGGCATAGGTCTTTCCCGAGGTCACGATGCCAAGGCGCGCGCCGGCCTTGCCGAAGCGCCGCACATCCAGCCGGTTGGCGCGCGCATATTCGTGAATCCGCGGCAAGCGATGCCGGATCACGACCGTCTCGTCGCGCTGCGGTCCGTAATCCAGCTGCGGGCGGATGGAAGCGCTCGGCGTACTTTCGTTCGGCGCATTGATGACAGGTTGGTCTTCCATCAAAGCGACGGTCGATGTCGTTTCAACGGTTTCGTTGACGGTCTTCAATCCGACCCAGAGACCAGTGTAGCGCGACATCGCCCACCCATGAAGACCGTATTCGATGATCTCCTGGACATTCGATGGATACAACGAAGGAATGAGATTGGCGGCCAGCGCCTGTTCGCTTTGATGCGCAACCGTCGACGACTTGCCCGGATGATCGTCGCCGAAGACGACCAGCACGCCGCCATGTTCCGTGGTGCCGGCATAGTTGCCATGCTTGAACGGATCACCGGAGCGATCGACGCCCGGCCCTTTGCCATACCACATGGCGAACACGCCATCGACGGTCTTGCCGGGCAGGCTGTCGATCTGCTGCGTGCCCCATACCGAGGTCGCGGCCAGATCCTCGTTCACGCCGGGCTGGAAGACGATGCCGGACTCTTTCAGGAATTTCTGCGAGCGCCACAGCTCCATATCGAAGCCGCCGAGCGGCGAACCGCGATATCCTGATACAAACCCCGCCGTGTTGAGTCCCGCCTTGCTGTCCCGCTCACGCTGAACGAGCAGGAGTCTGACCAGCGCTTGCGTTCCATTGAGAAAGAGTACGCCGGATGACTGGGTGTACCGGTCGAGCAGGGAGACGTCTCGCAGCGGAATATTCATGGAGATGACGCCTTGGCCAATGTTTCTGCAGGACCGGTCCCGATGACTCCCTCGCGCAGGAGCGTGTCGATGTCGTTTGTGCTCCAGCCGGCCTCCGTGAGAACGTCACGGGTGTCGGCACCGAGCCCTTGCGGCATGCGCCTGAGCTCAGGGACTTTGCCATCATAGCGAACCGGATGGGCGAGCACGGTGCCCGTCTGGTCGCCGATGGTGAAGTCCTGGAACGACTCGTTATGAATCACCTGCGGGTCGCGCCGCACGGCGTCGTAGTCCTGCACGCGCTCGTACCAGAGCCCATGCGGTGCAAGCGCCTTGTCGAGCCGGTCATATGTCCAGCTCAGCAATTCTTCGCCCAGCACGCGCATGAACTGATCACGGTTCTCCATTCGATCGCTTGCGAGCTCGATCAGCCTGGGCGTGCCGATCGCGCCTGCGAACTTGTCGATGTCGCCGCCGAGGCTGATCACCGCATGGCAATCGGCCAGGTGAAACACCCCATAAGGCGCAGGGAGAAACCACGATGCCAGCCGATGATCGCGAACGATGCGATCAGGTCCCCGGCCACCGGAATAATAGGCTGCCATGGACTCGCATTGCAGATCGAGACCCGCGCTGAGCAGGTTCGATTCGATCCGTGTCCCCTCGCCCGTCGACAGCTTCTTGACGTAAGCGGCGCTCACGGCCATCGCGAGCAGGGCCGCGCCGTGCTGGTCAACCACCGGCACCCCCGTCACGGTCGGCGCCTCGTCGAGATTTCCGGTGACGGCGATCAATCCGCAACGCGCCTGGACCAGCAAATCCTGTCCCGGCGCCGATGCCATGGGGCCCGATGACCCCCATCCCGTTGCCGACGCGTAGATGATGTCGGGCTTCACGGCTTTGACCGCCTCGTAGCCGAACCCGAGGCGATCGAGCACGCCGCCGCGATAATTCTCGATGATGACGTCCGCCGTCTTGATCAGCGAAAAAATCACCTCACGACCACGCGGACTCTTCAAGTCGACGGCGATCGATCGCTTGTTGCGGTTGACCGAAAAGAAAGTCGCGCTGAAGCCGTCGATGAAAACGGAATCGGCCGCATAGCCACGCTCGAACGCACCGGTAAGCGGCTCGATCTTGATGACGTCCGCGCCGAGATCGGCGAGATATTGCGAGGCAGCCGGACCTTGCACAAAATGGGTGAAGCCGAGCACCCGCATGCCATTCAGCATTTTGTTCGCCTCACTGCTGGATCAGAGGGCCTGACGGCCGTTTTTTAGAAGGCTGCGTGCGATCACCGAGCGATGGATGTCGGACGCTCCGTCGAAGATGCGATAGACACGCGCGTCCCGATAGAGCTGCTCGAGCGGCATTTCGCGGCAA
>JAPLPC010000150.1:3998-4577 GCA_026400425.1 Hyphomicrobiales bacterium
ATAGCCCATGCCACCGAATATCTGCACGGCCTTGTCGGCGACACGGCCGAGCATTTCCGAGGCGAAATACTTCACCATCGACACTTTCTCGCGCGGATCAAATCCCTGGTCGGTTTCCCAAGCGGCATTCAGGACCATCATGCGGGCGGCAAAAATCTCTGTTGCCATGTCGGCGAGCATCGCCTGAACCATCTGGAATTGCCCGATCGCCTGGCCGAACTGCTTGCGCTCATTGGCGTAGTCGATCGACATCTGGAGCAGCTTGCGCGCCATGCCCACGGAGCGCCCGCCGACCATGCCGAGGCGGACGCGATTGATAGTAGACAGCGCCTGGAACAGCCCCGAGCCCTCGGGACCGAGCATCTGGTCCTTGGATAGCCGGACATTCTCGAAGATGAGTTCGGAGTGGTTGGTCGCCCGCAACCCCATCATGTACTGGATACGGCCAACGGTGAATCCGGGTGTGCCCTTGTCGATCAGAAACGCACTGATACCTTTCGCGCCTTTGGACGGGTCTGTCACGGCGGTGATGATAAACGAATCGGCGACGTCGGCATCGCTGATGAAGTGCTTCGATCC
>JAPLPC010000150.1:4625-7508 GCA_026400425.1 Hyphomicrobiales bacterium
CGCCGTCGCGGCGCGCCGACGTCTTGATGCCGGCCGCGTCGGATCCGGCATTCGGCTCCGTCATCCCGAGAGCGACATTGATGTCGCCGCGTATCGCCGCCAGCAGATATTTTTCCCGCTGCTCGCCGACGCAATTTTCCAGCGAGCCCGGGATAGCGCCGAAGGCACGGCGCACCAGCGCATCCTTGGTGAAGCCGAATTCTTCCTCGCAGAGACACATGTCGACGGCGCTGAGACCGCCGCCGCCGAACTCGGCGGGCATTCCCATCGCGAACAGTCCGAGGTTCTTGGCCTTGGCGCGCAACTCCTTCGCGAGCTCGGGACGGACATACTGCACCTCCTCGACCTCGGCCTCGTGCGGTGCGAGCTCGACCTTGATGAACCGCCGAACGGATTCGAGCAGCATTTCGGTTTCGGAACTAATGGAGAAATCGATCACGGGACGTTTCCTTCGCACACGACGGCGCTGCGGTTGATTTTGGTTTTGATTGTTAGACGAAGTGCGACGGCGTCACTCGGCGGGAAACGACGAGACGTCGACCGGATCCGAAAACTTGGCCGGCCGCTTGCCGATGAAGGCGCTGACGCCTTCCGAGAAATCATGGGTTCGCGACAACGCCTCGCTGAGGCCGAGTGTGCGCCGGATCGCTTCGCTTTCCGGCAAATCGACCGCATATCGGAGGGCCATCTTGCAGGCATAGGCGGCCTGCGAAGGCCCGCTCGCAAGCCGCGCGGCAAGCACGCGGGCGGCGGCAAGCGCCTCCCCCTTTGGGGCAATGCGATTGATGAGCCCCCAGGCCAGCGCGGTCGGGGCGTCGAGCATATCGCCCAGCAGCATCATCTCGTGGGCGCGGCCAAGGCCAATACGGCGGGTCACCCGAACCGTTCCGCCGCTGCCGGGAAAGCCGCCGAGCTTCACCTCGGGCAGTCCGAGCTGTGCATCTTCGGAGGCGACGATCAGGTCGCAGCCGGCCGCGAGCTCGAGGCCGCCGCCGAGCGCGAGCCGCTCGATCGCAGCAACCGTCGGCTTCGGGAAATTGCCGACCAAGCCGTAGGTCTCGTTCTCGCAGCCGAGCTTTTGCGAAACGATGCCGCGTTCGGCGACGAGCTTGGGAAACTCTTTGATATCGGAGCCGGCGCAGAAGGCGCGGTCACCCTCGCCCGTAAGCACCAACGCACCGATCGCCGGATCGGCCGCGAGCTTGCCGAGCGCATCGTGCATTTGCCGGGTGAGCGATAGCGTCACCACATTCATGGGCGGATTGCTCAGAAACAGGGTCGCGACGCGGCCCTCGATCTCAACGCGGATTTTTTGTTGGTCATGTGACATGGGCGTTCCTCTGCGACGAACTTGACTTAGACTGACTTGCACGTCAATAAGTTTTTCAGCCGCCTGCCGGAGCGACCGGCGGCCGAACGTCAAACGGGAGGACATCCATTGCCAGCTATCGTTGTCGCCAAGGTGCGCGTCACTGATCCGGTCAAATACGAGACCTACAAGCCGCTCGCCAAGAAGGCGATCGAGGCCTTTGGCGGCCGCTATCTGGTGCGCGGCGCCGAGCCGCACGCCATCGAAGGCGCAGCGCCGGCGGCGCGTTACGTGATCGTGGAGTTCGATTCGGTGGAGACGGTTCGCCGCTTCTACGATTCACCTGATTATCGCGCCGCCCGCGACGCCCGCGCAAATGCCGCGATCGCCGAGATCATCGCCCTCGAAGGCATGTGATCCGTAAGCCAACGTCAAAGGAAGGAACTGTACCGATGGCCAAAAAGATTTATGACTGCTCAGGCGTCATTCCAGCTTGCCTGCTACCGCTTCATGACGATCTGTCGATCGATCAAAAGAGCTACCGCAAACATCTACGCGACCTTGCCGCCGTTCGCGGCCTTGCCGCCGTCACCGTCAACGGCCACGCCTCCGAAGTCTCGTCCTGCACGTTCGAAGAACAGGAAATGCTCCTCGACCTCGCCCATGCTGAAATCGGCGACAAGCTCCCGATCGTCAACGGCGTCTATGCCGAGAGCGCGCACGATGCCGTCAAAATCGCCCGGATGGCTGCCAGCAAGCACGCATCGGCGTTGCTCGTATTCCCGCCAAATGTCCTGATGCTCGGCTGGCGTGCCGACATGGTGGTCGATCACTACAAGCGGATCGCCGATGTGACCGATCTTCCGCTGATCATCTTTCAATTCCCGGTCAATCTGCCGCTCAACTATTCGCACGACTTGCTGGCACGACTGATCAGCGAGGTGCCAAGCATCCGCGCGATGAAGGATGGTTGCGGCGACCCCGTTCGACACGAGATTACCGTGCGAAACTTCCAGTCGGAGAAGTTTCAGGTGCTCAGCACGCATAGCGCCTGGCTCCTCAGCTCGCTGGTCACAGGCTGCAATGGCCTTCTCTCCGGTGCCGGTAGCACGATCGCGGATTTGCAGGTCGGATTGTTCGAAGCAGTCAAGGCAAACGATCTCGCCAAGGCCAGGGCTATTTCCGACCGCATCTTCCCGACGACCCTTGCTTTCTATAGTCCTCCAGCGGTCGACATGCACAACCGGATGAAGGAAGCTCAGGTGATCCTCGGAAGGCTGCCCTCGGCTGCCGTTCGACCTCCACTGCAGAAGCTCGACAGCGCAGAGATCGAACGAATCCGCAAGGCGTTGGACAGCGCTGGAATCGGCCGCGAAGGCGCGCTACCGCAAGTGGCATAACGCATCAAACATTGCGCAGCTGCCGCAAAGCTGGAATAATGAAACCGTCAAGTCACAGCGGCGTCGTATCTACGCCTAACAGGATTTCGCGGTTTCAGAATGCGTGAGCGCATTAAAGTCGTCGCCGAGGAACTTCTCGTCAAAGTTGGCTATCGCGGCTTTAGCTTCGGCCAG
>JAPLPC010000238.1 GCA_026400425.1 Hyphomicrobiales bacterium
CCGCCCTATCTGCCGAAGGCCTTCATCGCCATCGAGGACCGCCGGTTCTATTCGCATTGGGGCGTCGATCCGATCGGCATCGCCCGCGCCGCCGCCGCCAATCTGATGCATCGCGGCGTGTCGCAAGGCGGCTCGACCCTGACCCAGCAGCTCGCCAAAAACCTGTTCCTCACGCAGGAGCGCACCATGCAGCGCAAGCTGCAGGAAGTGGAGCTTGCCTTCTGGCTGGAGCGCAAGCTTTCGAAGCACCAGATTCTCGAGCTTTATCTCAACCGCGTCTATTTCGGCTCCGGCGCCTACGGCATCGAAGCCGCCGCGCAAAAATATTTCGGCAAGAGCGCCAGGACCGTCACCATTGCCGAAGCTGCGATGCTCGCCGGCCTGGTGAAATCGCCGTCGCGGCTGGCACCGAACCGCAACCCCGAAGGCGCCGAGGCCCGCGCCAAGATCGTGCTGGCCGCGATGCAGGATGCCGAATTCATCACGGCGGCGCAGGCCAAGGGCTCCGCCGGCGTACCGCAATACAATGTGAAACCGGTCGGCGCCGGGACCGTGAATTATGTCGCCGACTGGATCGGCGAAGTGCTCGACGCTCTGGTCGGCCAGGTCGATGAGAGCATCGTGGTGGAAACCACCATCGATCCCAAGCTGCAGAGCACCGCCGAAGCCGCCATCATCGACGAACTCGCCGCCAAGAGCGTCAAGTTCAACGTGACGCAAGGCGCACTGGTGGCGATGACGCCACAGGGCGCGGTGCGCGCCATGGTCGGCGGCCGCAATTATGCCGAAAGCCAGTTCAACCGCGCGGTCACCGCCAAGCGGCAGCCCGGATCGAGCTTCAAGCCGTTCGTCTATCTCAGCGCCATCGAATCCGGCATGACGCCGGAGACGATCCGCCAGGACGCGCCCTTGGACATCAAGGGCTGGAAGCCGGAGAACTACACCCACGAATATTTCGGCTCGGTCACGCTGACCCAGGCGCTGTCGATGTCGCTGAACACCGTGGCTGTCAGGCTCGGCCTGGAGGTCAGCCCGGCCAGCGTGGTGCGCACGGCGCATCGCTTGGGCATCGCCTCCAAGCTCGAAGCCAATGCCTCGATCGCGCTCGGCACCTCCGAAGTGTCGATGATGGAGCTGGTCGGCGCCTATACCCCGTTCGCCAATGGCGGCTACGGCACCACGCCCTACGTGGTCACCCGAATCCGCACCGTCGAAGGCAAGAAGACGCTGTATGCCCGCCGCAACGATGCGCCGAGCGCGGTGATCGATGCGCGCGCCGTCGCCGCCATGAACACGATGATGCAGCAGACCATCCTCACCGGCAGCGCCAAGAAGGCCGAACTGCCCGGATGGTTCGCCGCCGGCAAAACCGGCACCAGCCAGGATTTCCGCGACGCCTGGTTCATCGGCTACACCTCGCAGCTGGTCACCGGCGTCTGGCTCGGCAATGACGACAACTCACCGACCAAGAAGGCCACCGGCGGCGGCTTGCCGGTGGAGATCTGGTCGCGCTTCATGAAGGTGGCGCATCAGGGTCTGCAGCCGGAACCGGTGCCGGGTCTGGCGCCGTCGAGCGCGTTCAGCACCAATCCGATCGGCCAGGCGCTGTCGCAACTGCTGCCGGGCGTGAATTCTGCTCAGCCGCAGCAGCCACCGCCGCCGTTGCCGCCAGCGCAGCCGCCCGAACGCGGCTATGTGCCGAGCGCGCCGGTCTATAACGGCTATCGCGCCCAGCCGAACGATGCGCCACCGACCCAGGCAAACTACCCCGCGCAGCAGCGCCCCCGCCCGCAGCAGCAGAACGTGCGGCCGGAAGCGGGAAGCGGAATCGATGGCTGGTTGTCGGAGCGGTTGTTCGGGCGATAAGGGCGGCAGCAAGTATCGCTTCCCGCGCACCAATCCCTCATCCTGAAGGAGCGCGCTCTTTGCGCGCATCTAGAAGGATGGATGCGATCACCGACACCCGGCCATTTCATGGTTCGAGACGCGCGCAAGCGCGCGCTCCTCACCACGAGGACGGAGAACAATCGACGTCGCCTACTCGCTCACGCCGAAGCGATGCAGATCGTTGCCGTGGGTATCGAGCCAGGTCTTGGCGCGTTCCGTGGCCGGGCAGATCCGCCCCACCACGCGCCAGAATTTGGCCGAATGGTTCATCTCCACCACCACTTCGTGGGCGGCGAGGTAATCCAGCACGTAAGGCGGCGCCAGGATCAGACGCCAGGAAAACGACAGCGACCCCTCTGCGGTACACGAGCCCCAGCGGCTCGACTGGTCGCGGATCGAGATGCGCTTCACCTTGACGTTCAGCTGAGCCGCATATTTGCCCGATGCCTTGGCGAGATCGGCCTTGGCCTCGCGCTTGAGGAAATCGTGGATACGTCGGTCGATGTGCTCGACATCGCCGGCGACACAAATGATCTTCTCACCGCTGTCGCGAATTTCGGTCCACACGGTTCCGCGTCCGGCGCGATGGACGATCTTATGATCGACGCCGCGCAACGGCACGACGGTGCCGTGTTGAAACGGAGCCGCCTTCGGCAAGCGACCAAGACGAGCGGCGATCCATGCGCCATGACGTTGCGCGAAGTCCTTGGCATCGACCAGGGTGCCGCGCGGCGGCATGGTCAGAATGGCTTCGCGATCGCTTGGATGAATCCGGAGTGTATATCTCGTCGCGCGGCGATGCCTGCGCAGCCGAATGGCAAACATTTGCGAGCCATGCTTGACCGCAATGGTGTCGGGCTCGGTGGGACGGCGATAAAGTAGTGCGCGAAAGGCCATGTCAGGAGTTCCGG
>JAPLPC010000220.1 GCA_026400425.1 Hyphomicrobiales bacterium
ACGCCGCTCTATCTCGGCCCTGCCGATGCCGTCGCAGCCTCTGCCGGCGGCAATGTCGATGCCTGGGCGATCTGGGATCCGTATCTGGCGCTGGCTGAGAATGGCAAGGTGCGGGTCATCGCGTTCTCCAAGGACGTGCAGGAATCCAACTCGTTCTTCCTCGCCAACAAGGATTTCACCAGCAAGCACGGCGACATCGTCGCACTGCTCAACAAGACCTTTGCGGAGGAGGGCAAGTGGGCGGCCGCGAACCGCGGTGAAGTTGCAGCACGTCTGCAGGAAGCAACCGGCGTGGATAAGGCTGCGGTCACGCGTGCGGTCGAGCGCTCCGAATACAATGTGGTGCCGATCACCGACAAGATCATCGCCACCCAGCAGCAGACCGCGGACCGGTTCTTCAAGCTCGGGCTGATCCCCAAGCCTGTGCAGGTGAAGGACATTGTCTGGGAGTGGAAACAGGGCTCCTGACGGGGCCGGCTAGCCGCCTCAGCACTGGCGCGTCGAAGGATGCGCCAGTTTGAGAATATTATTTCCCAAACTGCCAATCCGCTGGCGATATATTCGCTTTTTGTGCAGTGCGGTTGAATTTGTCCCCGAGATCAGTAGGTTGCCGCCACGGCGTCAGTGCCCCTCCGGCCGGCCCCGATCTTCACATCTGCACAGAAACGTCATTCAAATGAACGCTCCCGTGTCCAAGCCGACTGGAGTGCCGGTGCCAGTTCTCGATCCGCAAGATCCTGGTCAAAGCGCGCCGGCCATCATCCGCTTCGATGGTGTCAGCAAGCTCTTCCCGCCGCGGAAGGATTCCGTCGCGGTAAAGGCCGTCGATGCGATCGATCTCGTGGTGCCCGAAGGCGCCATTGTCGGTGTGATCGGCAAAAGCGGCGCCGGCAAATCGACGCTGATCCGGCTCATCAACGGGCTCGAACAACCGAGCCAGGGCACGGTCACCGTCGACGGACTCGAGATCGGATCGCTCGACGAGCGCGCGTTGCGTCAGGCGCGCCGCTCGATCGGCATGATCTTCCAGCATTTCAATCTGCTGTCGTCGCGCACCGCGTTCGACAACATCGCGCTGCCGCTGGAGATCGCCGGGACAAAGCGCCGGGACATCGCGGCGATCGTCGAGCCGCTGCTCGCCATGGTCGGCCTCGCCGACAAGCGCGATCGCTATCCGGCCGAACTGTCCGGCGGTCAGAAGCAGCGCGTCGGCATCGCACGTGCGCTGGCCACCAGGCCGAAAGTGCTGCTGTCGGACGAGGCGACGTCGGCGCTCGATCCCGAGACCACCGCGTCCATCATCGCGCTGCTGAAGCAGATCAATGCGGAGCTCAATCTCACCATCCTCTTCATCACCCATGAAATGTCGGTGGTGAAGAAGTTGGCGCAGCGCGTCGCCGTGATGGAAGGCGGCCGCATCATCGAGCAGGGCACCACTTACGAGATATTCTCGAAGCCGCAGCATTCTACCACACGGCGGTTCGTCGGCGAGGTCACCGGCGGCAATGTGCCGGACTGGCTGCAGGCGCGGCTTTTGTCCGACTACGCGCCCGGCCGTCAGGCCGTGTTCCGCATTGCCTTCACCGGCGCCGATGCCGATGAGCCCGTGCTGTCGCGGCTGACGCGCGCTTACGGCGTCGATTTCAACATCATGCATGGCCAGATCGAATATGTCGCCGAGCATCCGTTCGGCACGCTGATCGCATCGGTCGCTGCCGAGCCCGAGCTGCAGGCCCGACTGATCGCCGATCTCACGGCCACCCGCAACACCGTGGAGCATCTGGGCTATGTCGCCTGAACTAATCAACATGATCGCGTCATCGACGCTCGACACGCTGGTGATGGTCGCGCTGGCCGGCCTGTTCGGCACCCTGGCCGGATTGCCGCTCGGCGTGTTTCTCGCCACCAGCCGTAGCGGCGAGCTGTTTCCGGCGCCCACCGTCAACCGCATCGTCGGTCTCATCGTCAACGCGACGCGCTCGACGCCGTTCATCATTCTCGTCGTCGCCATCGTGCCGCTGCCGCGCCTGATCGCCGGCACCTCGATCGGCACCGGCGCTGCGGTGGTGCCGCTGACCATCGCGGCGACGCCGTTCATCGCCCGCGTCATCGAAGGCGCCATCCGCGAGGTCGATCCCGGCCTGGTCGAAGCCGCGCGTGCCTTCGGCGCCAGCCCGCTGCAGATCGTGTGGAAGGTGCTGCTGCCGGAAGCGATGCCGGCGGTGACGCTGGCGCTGACGCTCGCCATCGTCAGCCTGATCGGCTATTCGGCGATGGTCGGCGCGGTCGGCGGCGGCGGGCTCGGCGATCTCGGCATCCGCTACGGCTATCAGCGTTTCATGCCGGAAGTGATGGCGACCGTTGTCGCCGTGCTGATCTGCCTCGTGCAGGGCGTGCAGAGCCTCGGCGATTTCATCGCGCGCCGGCTCGACAAACGCACGCGCACCTCCTGAGCGCGCCGCCTTCATTCACTTGCACCACTTTCGTATCTTCACAATGGAAAACACCATGTCGCTTCGTCGTCTCGTCCTGTCCGCTGTCGCTCTCGCAGCCTTCACCGGCATCGCCCGTGCCGAAACCATCAAGGTCGGCGTCACGCCGGGACCGCATGCGCAGGTGCTGGAAGCCGCCAAGAAAGTCGCGGCGGGCAAGGGGCTCGACATCCAGATCGTCGAGTTCTCCGATTACGTGGTGCCCAATGCGGCGCTCGATGCCGGCGACCTGCAGGCCAATTCGTTTCAGCACCAGCCCTATCTCGACAACCAGGTGGCCGATCGCAAATTCAAGCTGGTCTCGGTCGGCAACACCATCAACTTCCCGATGGGCATCTATTCGAACAAGGTGAAAAGCTGGGACGAGGTGAAGACCGGTGCCTCGCTGGCGATTCCGAACGATCCCACCAATGGTGGCCGCGTGCTGATCCTGCTGCGCGACAAGGGCGTGATCAAACTGAAGGACGGTGTCGGCTTCAAGCCGACGCTGCTTGATATCACCGACAATCCGAAGAAGCTGAAGATCGTCGAGGTCGATGCCGCGCAGCTGCCGCGCACGCTGCCCGACGTCGACGTCGCCGGGATCAACACCAACTACGCGTCGCAA
>JAPLPC010000110.1:0-3915 GCA_026400425.1 Hyphomicrobiales bacterium
TCTGGATCGAGGTGTGGTAAGTCTCTGCGCCATAGCCGAATGCGCCGGCCATGCCGCAACAACTCGACTCGATGGTCTCGACCGTCAGATCAGGGATCAGTCGCAACACCTGTTCGACCGGCTTGAATGCGCCGAAGGATTTCTGGTGGCAATGGCCATGCACCATGGCCTTCTCCGCGATGGACTTGAGTGGCAGTTGCAGCCGGCCAGCCTCCGCCTCACGGACGAGGAATTCCTCGAACAGCATGGCATGCGCACTGACGGCTTTCGCGCTGTCGTCGGAACGCAGTGAAAGCAGCTCGTCACGCAATGTCAGCAGACAACTCGGCTCCAGGCCGACGATGGGCACCCCGCGTGCCGCATACGGCGCATAGGTCGCGACCAGGCGATCGAGTTCGGCACGGGCCTGATCAACAAGGCCGGCCGACAGGAACGTGCGTCCACAACACAGCGCGCGTGAACGGCCATCGGCCGGTTCCGGCAGATGCACGCGATAGCCGCCGGCCACCAGCACGCGCAGTGCGTCGTCGAGATTTTCGCGCTCATAGGCGCGGTTGAAAGTGTCTGCGAACAGCACGACCTCACGGCCATCAACGGGACCGATGACGTCAGTGTCATGATGAAACACGTCGCTGCGCCAAGCGGGCAGTTTGCGTTCGGCGCTGATGCCCACAAAGCGTTCGACGAGGCCACGCAGCACCGGATGGTCGTTGCGCAGATTCATCAGCGGCGCGAGTTTGGCGGCGAAGGGGGCATAACGTGGCAGATAACCGACGAGGCGATCGCGCAGGGAAAGACCGTGCTTCGCAGCCCGGGCCGCCAGCACCTCGATCTTCATCTTCGCCATATCGACGCCGGTCGGGCATTCGCGGCGGCACGCCTTGCAGGAGACGCAAAGCTTCATCGTCTCGGCCATGGCGTCGGAGGTCAGCGCATCCGGCCCGAGCTGGCCGGAGATCGCGAGCCTCAGCGTATTGGCGCGGCCGCGCGTGACATCCTTCTCGTTGCGCGTGGCACGATAGGACGGGCACATCACGCCGCCTTCGAGCTTCCGGCATGTGCCATTGTTGTTGCACATCTCGATCGCGCCCTGAAAACCGCCGCCAGCGCCGGGATAAGCAGACCAGTCGAGCGCGGTTTCCAACTCGCCGATGCGATAGTCCGGCGCATATCGAAACAGCGAGCGATCATCCATCTTGGGCGGATTGACGATCTTGCCGGGATTGAGAGTTCGGCCCGGATCAAAACTGTTCTTCACTTCGGCAAAATCGGCAATAATCCGTTCGCCGAACATCTCGGCGTGGAATTCGGAGCGGACCAGCCCGTCGCCATGCTCGCCCGAATGCGAGCCCTTATACTCGCGCACCATCTCGAACGCCTCTTCGGCGATGGCACGCATCGCCTTGACGTCCTTGTCGAGCTTCAGGTTCAGCACCGGGCGGACATGCAGGCAGCCTTCGGACGCATGCGCATACATGGTGCCGGAGGTGCCGTGCTTGGCGAACACGCCGAGCAGGCGCTCGGTATAATCGGCGAGATGCGGCAGCGGCACCGCGCAGTCCTCGATGAAGGAGACCGGCTTGCCCTCCTGTTTCATCGACATCATCACGTTGAGACCGGCCGCACGGAATTCCGCGATTCCCGCTTGCAGCGCGGGCTCGGTGATATCGACCACGCCGCCCCATTTGCGCTGTGGATGATCCCAGCCGAAGCCGAGATCGCCCATCAATGCGCCGAGCTCCTTTAGCTTGGCGGCATTGGTTGCCTGATCTGCGTCGGCAAACTCCACGATCAGGAGCGCATCGGGATCGCCGCGCACGGCGCTCTGGATGATCGGCTGGAACATCGCGATGTCGCGGCCGAGTGCGATCATGGTGCGATCGACCAGTTCGACCGCGATCGGCTTCAGCTTCACCAGATGCTGGGTCGCATCCATCGCCTCATAGAAGCTGCCAAAATGGCAGACGCCGAGCGCCTTGTTGCCGATCAGCGGCCAGAGTTTGAGTTCGACCCGGGTGGTGAAAGCGAGAGTGCCTTCGGAGCCGACCAAGAGATGCGCGAGATTGTTCGGCGTGTTGCGTGGCACCAGCGCATCGAGATTGTAGCCGCCGACCCGGCGCTGCACCTGCGGGAATCTCGTGGCGATCTCCTCCGCCTCGCGTTCGCCCAGTGCCAGCATCTCGCGGAAGAGGGCAGGCGCGTCGTTACCGGAATCAATCTCGCCGAAATGCAGTTGGGTGCCATCGACCAGTGCCGCATCCATCGCCAGCGTGTTGTCGCGCATGGTGCCGTAGCGCAACGAGCGGCCGCCGCACGAATTGTTGCCGGCCATGCCGCCGATGGTCGCGCGCGACGCGGTGGATACATCGACGGGAAACCACAGCCCGTGCTTCTTGAGTTGCCGATTGAGGTCGTCGAGGACGATGCCGGGCTCGACGATGCAGGTGCGTTTGTCCACATCGACTGAGATCAGTTTGTTGAGATGCTTCGACAGATCGATTACGATGCCTTCATTCACCGTCTGCCCGCATTGCGAGGTACCGCCGCCGCGCGGCGTGACCACACGCCCATCGTCGCGGCAGATCGCCATCGCGCGCAGGGCTTCGTCGATGGTGCGGGGCACGACCACGCCGAACGGCATGATCTGGTAGAACGAGGCATCGGTGGCATAACGCCCGCGGTTGAAGGCGTCGAAGAACACGTCGCCGGACACTTCGCGTGACAGTTTGGCTGCCAGGGCACTGTCCGCGGCCGTACTTCTGATGATTGCGGCCTTGCCCATGGATTCCCGCCCTGTCGCTCTATCGCCCTGTCTTGCATCCGGATTCCGGCTTGGCAAGCGGGCGGGGCGGGCACAGCCAGGGCCATTTGGCCAATCAGAAATCCTCATGGCTGCCCCACGTTTTTCTTACGGGCCGTGGTATACCAGGCGCGGGACAAGGTCTCTAAAAGATGCTATCCGGGCGCTTCGATCCAATAGACGGCAAGAAACTGATCTGGGGAAGGACGAGACATGACCGTGCATACCGGCCGACACTTTTTGCAGATTCCTGGCCCCACCAACGTGCCCGATCGGGTGCTACGGGCTATGGACATGCCGACCCTGGATCATCGCGGACCGGAATTCGCCGAGCTCGGCCTGCATGTTCTTGCTGCAATGCAGCGGGTGTTCCGCACCAAACAGCCGGTGATGATCTATCCGTCCTCAGGCACCGGCGCCTGGGAGGCTGCGATCGTCAACACGCTGTCGCCGGGCGACAAGGTGCTGATGGCCGAGACCGGTCAATTCGCAACGCTCTGGCGCAATCTCGCCGAGAAATTCAAGCTGGTCATCGACTTCGTGCCGGGCGACTGGCGCCATGGTGCCGATCTGGCCGAGATCGAGAAACGTCTAACCGCTGACAAGGCGCATGCCATCAAGGCGGTGATGATCGTTCACAATGAGACGTCGACGGGTTGCGTCACCTATCCGCTGGACGTCCGCAAGATCCTCGATCGTGTAAAACATCCCGCGCTGTTCATGGTCGATACGGTATCCGGTCTGGGTTCGCTGGAATACGAGCACGACGCGTGGGGCATCGACGTATCGGTGGACGATGCCTGGGGCATCGACGTCTCGGTAGCCGGCTCGCAGAAGGGCCTGATGCTGCCGCCCGGCCTTGGCTTCAACGCCGTCTCCGAGAAAGCGCTGGCAGCGTCCAAGGTCAACGACTCCTTCCGCTCATACTGGGACTGGCAGGAGATCCTGTCCGCCAACAAGCTCGGCTCCTGGCCCTATACGCCTGCCACCAATCTGCTCTATGCGCTCAAGGAAGCGGTTGCGATGCTGGAGGAAGAGGGGCTCGACAACGTGTTCGCCCGTCACAAGCGTCACGGCGCCGCCGCGCGCGCTGCCGCCAAGGCCTGGGGCCTCGA
>JAPLPC010000110.1:3973-4546 GCA_026400425.1 Hyphomicrobiales bacterium
GGCACAGGATCATTCGCCGGCGCTCACCGCGGTGATGAGGCCCGACGGCCATGATGCGGATGCGTTCCGCAAGATCGTCCTCGAGAATTTCGACATGTCGCTCGGCACCGGCCTCAACAAGTGGAAGGGCAAGATCTTCCGCATCGGCCATATCGGCCACTTCAACGATCTGATGCTGATGGGCACGCTGGCCGGCGTGGAAATGGGCCTCGACCTGGCCAAGGTCCCGCATCGCGCTGGCGGCGTCACCGCCGCGATGGCAGTGCTCACCGGCAAGAGCGTGGTCGAGATGCCGAAGGCTGCGGTGGCCTGAGACTGCATGCCACCCGCGACGTAGCGGCCTAACAATCCCGAAAAGGCTGGAGCATAATTGCTTCAGCCTTTTTCATTCCGGCTCCCAATAAAGTTCGCTCATGACCGCGCCAAGTGACGACCTGTTGTATTCCGTCGAGGACGGCATCGCCAAGATCACGTTCAACCGTCCGCAGGCGCGCAATGCCATGCTGTTCTCCATGTATGAGCGGATGGCGGACATCTGCACGGCCGCCAATGACGACCGCACCATCAAGGCGA
>JAPLPC010000129.1 GCA_026400425.1 Hyphomicrobiales bacterium
GGCTGATGCAGACCTCCGGGCATTCGAGGATTTCGTCCGCAGCGAGCCCCTGGTGCGAGAGTGCTGGATGCTGTCGGGCGAGATCGACTTCATCCTGAAATGCGTGGCACCGGACATGGCCACGTTTCAGGTGTTCGTCGGCCAGCTGACGGCAGCGCCGCATGTGCGCAACGTTCGCACGTCGCTGGTGCTGCACAATTCCAAATTCGAGGCGGCTGTGCCCTTGGAGTTGAAGGACGCGGACTAGATGCTGGTTGCGCCAATCCCCGGCTGTTGTTTCTAGAAAAAGCCCGCGCAGCAAACTGCGCGGGCTTTTGCATTTTAGCCGTCGCCTCAGCTTTTCTTCATCGCTGCGTCGGCGCTGATCGGGCCCCCGCCCGATGTCGCGAGATAGAGGCAGGTGAAGCAGAACAGGATCGCCGCGGTGCCGCCATTCAACAACGGCAAAAACACCGGGCTCGCGCCCTTGAACATGTGGCCGAGGAAATAGGCGAACGCCATCTGGCCCGACAGGATGAAAGCGACCGGGCGCGTGAACAGGCCGATCATCAGCAGCGCGCCGCCGACGAGTTCGATGGTCCCGGCCACGGTGATCAGCGGCGGGATATTGGCGAAATACGGCAGCACCGGAAATTTGAAGATCTTGGCGATACCATATTGCAGCAGCAACAGGCCGGTGATGAATCGTAGCAAGCTCAGCGCGATGGGCTGAAACCGAGCGAAAGTCTGGTCCATGTCATGGGTCCCCCTGATTGACAGTCGCTCATAGCATTATTGTTTTGCAGAATACCGGTCACGCTCGTGTGAGGAACCCTCTGATCCCGCGTATTATTTCGACCTGTGTGCCGGCAGCATCAGAACCGCCCGGTGGACGCTATCGGCATCAAAAAAAGCCGCGCACCCGGCGCGGCTTTTAATACCTGGTTGTCGAAACTGGCGCGTCAGCGCCATTCCACCTTGGCAATCTCATACGCCTTCGATCCGCCGGGAGCGATCACCTCGACCGAGGTGCCCTTGCTCTTGCCGATCAGCGCGCGGGCCAGCGGCGAGGTGATCGAGATGCGGCCCTTCTTGGCATCGGCCTCGGGTTCGCCGACGATCTGCCACACCGTTTTCTTCTCGGTGTCCTCGTCGATCAGCGTCACGGTGGCGCCGAACTTGATGGTGTCGCCCGACAGCTTGCTGATATCGATGATCTCGGCGCGTGCGAGCTTGTCCTCGATGTCGCTGATGCGGCCTTCGTTATGCGACTGTTCTTCCTTGGCCGCATGATATTCGGCGTTTTCGGAGAGGTCGCCATGCGAGCGCGCTTCGGCAATCGCTTCGATGATGCGCGGGCGATGCTGCGTCTGGCGCTCTTTCAGCTCGACTTCGAGGGCAGCAAAACCGCCGGCGGTCATCGGGACCTTCTCAACCATTCTCTTCGTCCTTTAACGTCATGCTGCACGCCAGTGCGTGCAACGAAACTCTTCGGTCCATGAAGTCGGCCTGCAGGGATTGCGCGGAGCCGTTCATGAGCAGCCGGCGCAATGCGGGATTCAAGCGCCGAAGCAGAACAGCTGCTCGCCCGGCTTGTTCCCGACAAACCCTGCTCTCGACCAACCTCGTCAGAATTGCCCGAGATGTCCTGGGTCAATTCGACTGTCGTCACGCTTCGGAAAAGTAACTCTGCAATGTGCGGACCTCAAGGTCGCCGTCCAAATTGGCACGGACACCCTTCGCGGCCGCCACAGCCCCGGAAAGTGTGGTGTAATATGGAACTTTATGCAAGAGGGCGGCCCGTCGCAGCGAGCGGCTGTCGGCCAGCGCCTGCGGGCCGTCGGTGGTGTTGAGCACCAGCTGGATTTCGCCATTGGTAATGGCGTCCACGATATGCGGACGGCCTTCCAGCACCTTATTGATCTTCTCAGCAGCGACGCCGTGATCGACCAGGAAGCGCTGGGTGCCGCCGGTGGCGATGATCTTGAAGCCGCTCGACGCCAGCAGTTTCACCGCCTCCAGGATACGGGTCTTGTCGCTCTCGCGCACCGACACGAACACCGTGCCCTTGCGCGGCACGCGGGTGCCGCCGCCGAGCTGGCTCTTTGCGAAAGCGACCTCGAACGAGGAGTCGATACCCATCACCTCGCCGGTGGAGCGCATCTCCGGGCCGAGCACCGTATCGACGCCGGGGAAGCGCGCGAACGGGAAGACGGATTCCTTGACGCCGACGTGGTTGAGCTTGGGCTTCTTCAGATTGAAGTCCGCGAGCTTTTCACCGGCCATGATGCGGGCAGCGATCTTGGCCACCGGCATCCCCATCACCTTGGCGACGAAAGGCACCGTGCGCGATGCGCGCGGATTGACTTCCAACACGTAGATGTCGCGCTCCTTGACGGCGAACTGCACGTTCATGAGCCCGACAACGTCGAGGCCGAGCGCCATGTCGCGGGTCTGGCGCTCCAGTTCGGCGATCATCGCGTCATCGAGCGAATGCGGCGGCAGCGAGCAGGCGGAGTCGCCGGAGTGAATCCCCGCTTCCTCGATATGCTCCATGATGCCGACGACGAACGTGTCCTTGCCGTCGCACAGGCAATCGACATCGACCTCGATCGCATCCGACAGATAGCGATCGAACAGCAGGGGATTGGTGCCGAGCACCGTGTTGATCTGGCCGGTCTTGTCGTTGGGATACCGTGCCTTGACGTCGCCGGGCACCAGCTCCGGCAGTGTGCCGAGCAGGTAGTCGCCGAGCTGGCTCTCCTCGCGGATGATCTGCATGGCACGGCCGCCCAGCACATAGGACGGACGCACCACCAGCGGCAGGCCGAGATCGGCGGCGACAAGGCGCGCCTGTTCGACCGAATAGGCGATGCCGTTTTTGGGCTGCTTGAGCTTCAGCTTGTCGAGGATGCGCTTGAAGCGATCGCGGTCTTCCGCAAGATCGATGGCATCCGGCGATGTACCGAGGATCGGCACATCGGCCGCTTCCACTGACCGCCAAACTGCACGATCACGCCGTGCAGCGTGCCGTTCTGGCGTTCGGTATCGATGATCTCGAGCACGTCTTCAGCGGTGAGTGGCTCAAAATACAGACGATCCGCCGTGTCGTAGTCGGTCGATACGGTTTCCGGATTGCAGTTGACCATGATGGTCTCGTAACCGGCATCGGCCAGCGCGAAACAGGCGTGGCAGCAGCAATAGTCGAACTCGATGCCTTGCCCGATGCGGTTCGGGCCACCGCCGAGGATAATGACCTTGTTCTTGTCCGACGGCCGGCTTTCGTCGGCAAAATGGCCGGCGAAAGACGATTCATAGGTCGAGTACATATAGGCGGTCGGCGAGGCGAACTCGGCGGCGCAGGTGTCGATGCGCTTGAACACCGGACGCACGTCGAGCGAGCGGCGCAGCGTTTTCACCTCGGCTTCGGTCTTGCCGGCCAGCACCGCGAGCCGCGCATCCGAGAAGCCCATGGCTTTCAACGAGCGCATGCCGAAAGCATGGGTCGGCAGGCCGTTGGCTTTGACCTTGGCTTCCATCTCGACGATGCCGCGGATCTGCCCGATCAACCAGGGATCGATCTTGCAGGAGTCGAACACGTCCTCATCGCTGAAGCCAAGCCGCATGGCCTGCGCAACCTGCAGCAGCCGGTCGGGCGTCGGCGTGCCGATGGCGGCCTTGATGGCGTTGCGGTCATCGCCCTGGCCGAGGCCCTCGATCTCGATCTCGTCGAGGCCGTCGAGGCCGGTTTCGAGCGAGCGCAGTGCCTTCTGCAGGCTCTCCTGAAAGGTGCGGCCGATGGCCATGCTCTCGCCGACCGATTTCATCGAGGTGGTGAGCGTGGTCTCCGAGCCGGGGACCTTCTCGAAGGCGAAGCGCGGGATCTTGGTGACGATGTAGTCGATGGTCGGCTAGAACGACGCAG
>JAPLPC010000522.1 GCA_026400425.1 Hyphomicrobiales bacterium
CCGGTGCCGGCGAAGGGCTGAAACGCACCAAACCGCGCAGCCGTTATTGCGAGGACCCCCTTGGCGACGAAGCAATCCAGTCTTGGCTCCTGGCCCTCTGGATGGCTTCGCTTCGCTCGCAATGACGTGGACGGGCTATGCGATCCCTGTTCCCCCTGCTAAGGATGGCCCGATGTCTGCACGGCGCCCCATCATAAGCATTATCGGCCCGGCTTCCGCCTGAGCTTTGCTCGGCGCAAGTCCGGGACCGTCCTGTTCATCGCGTTTTCGACGCGTTTCCGCGCCATTCGAGCTAGCCAGAGCACCCGAGTCAAAAATCCCATGACCGATAAGTCCGACAAGTCCGCCAAGACCGACGCTCACGACTATTCCAAAACCCTCTACCTGCCGCAGACCGAGTTCCCGATGCGCGCGGGCCTGCCGACCAGCGAGCCCAAGATGCTGGCGCGCTGGCAGGAGATCGACCTCTACGGCAAGCTCCGCGAGACCTCCAAGGGCAAGCCGAAATTCGTGCTGCATGATGGTCCCCACTACGCCAACGGCAACATCCATATCGGGCATGCGCTCAACAAGATCCTCAAGGACGTGGTGACCAAGAGCCAGCAGATGCTTGGCTTCGACTCGAACTACGTGCCGGGCTGGGACTGCCACGGCCTGCCGATCGAGTGGAAGATCGAGGAAGAGAATTACCGCTCCAAGGGCAAGACCAAGCCGAACTTCAAGGACGGCGCGGCGATGATCGCGTTCCGGCAGGAATGCCGGGCGTATGCAGGCCGTTGGCTCGACATCCAGCGCGAGGAATTCAAGCGCCTCGGCATCGTCGGCGACTGGGACGGCCGTTATGCCACCATGGACTTCTTCGCCGAAGCGCAGATCGCGCGCGAACTGATGAAGTTCGCCGCCAACGGCACGCTGTATCGCGGCTCCAAGCCCGTGATGTGGAGCGTGGTCGAGAAGACCGCGCTGGCCGAAGCGGAAGTCGAATACGAGGACTACACATCGGACGCGGTGTGGGTGAAGTTTCCGGTCGCGGCCGAATTCGGCCGGCTCGCCAAGGCATCCGTCGTCATCTGGACCACCACGCCGTGGACGCTGCCCGCCAACCGCGCCATCTCGTTCTCGTCGAAGATCGCCTATGGCCTCTATGAGGTCACCGAGGCGCCCGAGGACAACTGGCTGAAGACCGGCGATCTTCTGATCCTCGCCGACGCGCTGGCCGACAGCGTGTTCAAGCAGGCGCGCGTGACCTCTTTCAAGAAGAGCAGCGAGCTGTCGTCGGACATCCTCGAGGATCTCGAATGCCGCCATCCGCTCAAGGGCCATGCCGGCGGCTATGACTTCATCGTGCCGCTGCTGAACGGCGATCACGTCACCGACGACGCCGGTACCGGCTTCGTGCACACAGCACCAAGCCATGGCCGCGACGACTTCGACATCTGGATGGTGAATGGACGTCAGCTCACCGAACGCGGCATCGCCACCACGATCCCCTACACCGTCGACGAGAACGGCGCGCTGACGGAAGCCGCGCCGGGCTTCACCGGCACGCGCGTGTTGAACGAC
>JAPLPC010000065.1 GCA_026400425.1 Hyphomicrobiales bacterium
CATGTCGTCGCCGGTGAACATCGCGAGGATGCCGTCGCCGATCAGCTTGAGGACGTCGCCGCTGGCCTCGTGGATCGCCGCAATCGACGCCTCGGCATAGTCGTTGAGGAACGGGATGATGTCATCCGGGGCGATTGCCTCGCTGATACCCGTGGAGTTGCGCAAATCGGAGAACCACAGCACCGCATTGATGCGCTCCGTCACGCCGCGCGCGATCTTGCCGCGCAGCACCTGCTCAGCGGCATCACGGCCGAGATAAACGCGGCCGAGGGTACGCGCGATCTCCATCTGGGCACCGGACTTGATGGCAAGTCCGAGCATGGGGACAAGCTCACGCAGCGCCGCCATCTGCCGCTCGTTGAAACCATCCGCGTGGCGGGTCGCCCAATACGAATAGAGACAATCCATCTGCCCCATCGATCCGCCCTCGCCAAATTTATGCACGAACACGGCGCCGTGGCGGTGACCACCTTCCTGCAAGGTCGTGACCATCGAGAAGCGCTCGGCAATGCCGGCATCGAGCAGATCGATCTGCAATTCGTCGTGCCCCTCTTCCAGCATGTGGAAGAAGACCGAGCGTCGCCAGTTCGCTGCGGCCTCGCCGATCTCGGTCGAGCCATACTCGAACACGTCGCTCTCGTTGCTGGCGGTGTCGGTCCAGCGGAAACCTCGTCCTTCGAAAATCGGATGCAGCGTGTCGATGAAGACGAGTCCGCGCGACAGATCGATACCGCCTGCGAGACAACGCTCGCAGAAGCCGCGGATCAGCTCACTCTCCGGCAAACCGGTGAGGCCTTGGCCGGTGAGCCAGGTCATCAGTTCGATGCGGGAGGTGGTGTCCATAGGCTCTGTTCAACTCCATCATGGCCGGGATTGATTGGACGACACTTTCGCCGTCGGTCAAGTCGATTGAGCGATCTGCCGCGAGCCGAACGATGTCGCCGCTGCCCCGCCAGCCTTGCGATCTGCTGGACGACGGATCCAGAACAGGCACAATTCCGGCCGGCTGGCCCCTTCCTGCATCGCAAGACGAACCGCCTCACGCTGCCGATCCGACACCTCGCCATGGCACGGAAAGCCTACTTTTTAGGATCTTTCACCAGCCAGAATGTGTTTTCAGATGGATGGACGTTGTGTCGCGACCGGCGTTTGGGCCATGGCGAGATAATGCGATATGGACTAGACTTAGGCCTCACCACCAGAAGGAACCATAGTGTTATCGCTCGAACTCGGGATCGTCACGGTCCTGATCGTCCTCAACGGCTTGCTCGCGATGTCCGAGCTTGCGATCGTCTCCTCCCGCCCCGCCCGCCTCGCAGGCCTGGTCGAAAAAGGCGTCACCGGTTCCCGCCGCGCGCTGGCGCTGGCCTCCGACCCCGGCAAGTTCCTCTCTACGGTGCAGATCGGCATCACGCTGATCGGCGTCTTGTCGGGCGCGTTTTCGGGCGCGACGCTGGGTCAACGTCTCAGCGCAGAATTGCTCGAATTCGGCGTGGCCAAGGGTTTGGCCGACACGCTCGGCGTCGCCATCGTGGTGTCCATCATTACCTATGCGTCGCTGATCATCGGCGAACTGGTCCCGAAGCAGATCGCACTACGCGATCCGGAAGCCGTGGCCGTGCGCGTTGCGCCGGCGATGGTGATGCTGGCGAAAATTTCGCTGCCGCTGGTGTGGCTGCTCGATCGATCCGGCAAGGCCATTCTGCTGCTGCTCGGCCAGCGCGGCGAAAGCGAGGACAAGGTCAGCGAAGCCGAGATCCATACGCTGGTGACCGAAGCGGAAACCGCAGGCGTGCTCGAGCCCGGCGAGAAGGAAATGATCGCGGGCGTGATGCGGCTCGGCGATCTGCCGGTCGGCGCGGTGATGACGCCACGTCATGAGGTGGCGATGATCGATCTGGCCGATCCGATTGCGGAGATCCATGCCGAAATCGCAGGCTCGTCGCCTCCGCGCTTCGCCGTGTTCGACGGCAATATGGATTCCGCGATCGGCATCATCCATACCAAGGATCTGCTCGGCCCCTATCTCGCCGGCGAGATTCCGGACCTGCGATCTCTGGTGCGGGAGGCGCCGGTGATACCAGACACGCTGGATGCGCGCGACGTCGTGCGCATTCTGCGCGAGTCGCCGGTGCATATGGGTCTCGTCCATGACGAATACGGCACCTTCCAGGGCGTGGTGACATCGGCCGACATTCTCGAAGCCATCGTGGGTGCATTCCACACCGAAGAAGGCCCAGCCGAACCGGCGTTTCACAAGCGCGAGGACGGCTCCTATCTGATCTCGGGCTGGATGCCGGCGCTGGAATTCATGTCGCTGCTGTCGATCGAGCCGCCGCCGGGTTCGCGGCCGTACCAGACCTTTGC